>JALYQE010000169.1 GCA_030855965.1 Verrucomicrobiota bacterium
TGCTCGGGGCCGCGCTCTGGACGGCCTCGCTCCCCGCTCAGCCGCCGCGGGAAACGATCGCGGCCGAGGCGATCGCGAAGCTGTTGCCGGAAAAGAAAACGCTCAGGAACGCGACTGAGACGGAGTTCCTGAGTGCGGTCTGTGCCGCCGCGCGCAAACGTCGCGCGGACGTCGCCGCGATCACGCAGGCGGCGGTGTTGGCGCGGCGAGAGCTGGCCGGAGAAATCGTCGGGATGGTCCTGCGCTGCGCCGGGAAGACGAAGTGCGAGACGACCGGCGCAATCGTGGCGGCGGCCCACGCGGCGGAGGGCGACGTGACCAGGATTACCGATGCCGCGATCGCCAAGGCGCCGAATTGTGCGGAGACGATCGACGCGGCGATCCAGCGCGGCACGAAGGGGCCCGAGGCGAAGAGCATGGGGGAGGCGGAACCGTCGCCGGGAACGAGCAACGGCCGGGACTACGGCTTCGATCCGCACGAGCCGCTCGAGCTCGTTTGTGCCGGCGGCACGCAACGCGCGGTGCGGGCGAGCCAGTTGGAGGAGTTTTTGAAAGCGAACCCCGGATCGTTTCCCGGGCCCTGCCAGTCCAGCCCGCAGACAAATCGTTAGTCGTTAGGCCGCCCCGTCCCGCGGCCGTGCGCGAAAATATTTTTCGCCGCGCGCGCTTTACTGTAACGTCGGCGCCCTGTGGCCGGCAACGCTTCCTTCATCTCCCGCGCGGGCGAAATCCTGGCCGCGGTCATCGTCGCGCTCGCCCTCGCCGGCCTCCAGGTTTTGATCGGGGGCACGCGCCTCGCCTACAGCCTGCCGATCTACGCGGCGCTGGGCGCGGCCGGTTTGCTGGCGGTTTTTTCGCTGTGGCGGTTGAAGCCGGCGCCGGCACGCCTCTGCCTCTGGGCCTCGGCGATTTTTTTCGGCTACATCCTGGCGCGGGCCTGGTTTTCGCCGGTGCCGTATCTCGCCCGGGCGGATATTTTCTCCGTCCTGGCTGGGCTCATGATTTATTTGTCGGTCGCTTTCGTTTTCACTTCCGCACCGTGGCGGATGGCGATGTTGCTTTTTCTTCTCGCCGTCGCGCTCGTGCAGGTGGGGATCGGCGCGGTCCAGTTCCGGAGCGGGGATAACTTCATGCTCATCCCTTTCCTGCAGCGCTTCGATTATGGCCGGCGCGCGAGCGGGTTCTACGCCTGCCCAAATCATTTTGCCGGCCTGCTCGAGGTGATCGGCGTTTTCTGCCTGACCTTTGCCTGTTGGAGCCGCTGGCGTCTCTGGGCAAAACTGCTCATCGGTTATGCTGGCGCAATTTGTTTTGTGGGCCTCGCGCTAACTGGAAGCCGCGGCGGTTACCTGAGCGCGGCCGGCAGCCTGCTGGTCGTAGCCGTGCTGACCCTGCTCGTCCTGCGCCGGGCGGGGGCGGCGGTTTTCTGGAGGACAGCGCTGGGAGGCGGGGTCTTCGCGCTGCTCCTGGTGGGGGCGCTCTTTTTTGGGTTCCAGAAAAGCGATTACCTGAGTGGTCGCGCGCAAAACGTCATCGATACCCAGGATATCCGGATCGATCTCTGGCAGGCCGCGATCGCGCAATGGAAATTGCAGCCGGTCTTCGGCACCGGCAGCGGCACCTATCTTTATTACGGGCGGCATTTCCGGAGCGAGCGGCTGCAGCTCGATCCGGTCGAAGTGCATAACGATTACCTGCATCTGCTGGCGGAATACGGCCTGCTCGGGGCGGCAGGTTTCTTCCTTTTCCTCGGCGCGCATCTCTGGCGCGGCTGGGAGGCATTTCAAAAACTGGGGCCGCGGCGGGTTGCTCTCTCGGGTTTGCCGCTGAGCAATAACCTGGCGCTAAATATCGGCGCCTTCGGGGCGGTAGGCGCGTACGCGATCCATTCAGTTTTCGATTTCAATCTCCACATTCCCGCCAACGTCTGCCTGCTCGCGTTTGTCTTCGGCATCTTCGCGAACCCGGGAAGAGACCGCGAAAAAGACAGCGCGAGCGGACGACCGCACTTCGCCTACGAGCGCCTGGTCTTGCCGGTGCTCGGTTGTCTCCTCCTGGCCGGCTCGCTCCGTTACCTGCGGGCCGAACTCTATGCCGAGAGGGCCCGGGTTGCCCTGCGCGATGAGCGCCATCTCTCGGCCATGCGCTGGGCCCAGCAGGCGGTGGCGCTCGACGATCAGAATCCGGAGACGCTTTTTTATCTCGGCGAAAGCCGGGTGCGGCGGGCGGAGGCGTTGCCGAACCCGCTGGCCGGGACCTCTTTTTATGAAGCCGCGCTCGATCCGTTTCAACGCGCGCTGGCGCTCGCGCCTAACGACGAAACTTTTCTCATCGCGCTCGGCCGGGTCTACGATGCGCTGGGGCGTTTCGCGGAAGCGGAATGGATGTTTGGGCGCGCCCTCGCCTGGGATCCGCGTTCGCAGGTGACGCAAAGATCCTACGCCGCACACCTCGAGTTGTGGAGCCGCGCGCGGGCCGGGCGTTCGCCGCGCAATAAACTGCCGGAGAAAAACGCGCCGCTGCCGGCGGATTTGCCGCCCGGGTCTTGAAGCGGTGGGGGCGATTCTTTTTTTCATGAGAATTGGATTGCCCTCACCTTGGTAAGTACATAATCTGCGCCCCCATGGTCCCACGTGGACAACGTAAATTATCTCCCGCCGCGTGTTCCATGAGGAAATTTGCTTTTCTCGGCGCGCCTCTTTTGGCTTGTGCGCTCCTTCTCCTCGGCGGCATGGCACAGGCGCAGGAAGATCCCGAGGCGCCAACCGCCGGGGAGACATCCGGCGAGGTGAGCCAGTCCACCGAGACCGGCCAATCGGCTGAGGTGACGACGCCGCAACTCGGGACGGGCAATTTTTCGCCATCGCCGTTTCGCGTCTCGATCTCGGTGCGAGAGGGCTACGACGACAACATCTACACGACGAAAAACAACACGGTCGATTCCTTCTACACGAACGGGAATGTGGTTTTCGATTACAAGTTTGGCGACGCGCGCACCCAGGTCGCGTTCCAGGCTTTTGGCGGTGCCACCATTTATTACGATCGGCCTTTCGGGCGCGGCTACGATTTCAGCACCGGTCTCAGCCTGAGCGTGAGCCACCAGGCGACGCCGCGGCTGGGTCTGGGCGCCGCGCTTTACCTCGCCTACCAGTCAGAGCCGGATTTCAATACCGGCTTCGGGGTCAATCGGCGGAGCGGTAATTACTTCTATTCGTCGGACAAATTCACCACTTCCTACCAATGGGCTCCGCGTTTCGCGACCGCGACCAGCTACACGCTCGGGGTGCTGAATTACGAGGACAACTCGGTCGGCTTCTTCGAGGACCGCGTCGAACACACCTTCGGCAATGAGTTTCGCTTCCTGGTCCTGCCTACGACCACTGCGGTCGGGGAATACCGCTACCAGATCACCGAATACGAGACCGCGCCGCGCGATTCCATGACGCACTATGTCCTCGGCGGTCTCGATCACAGCTTCAACCCGCGCTTCAACATCTCCTTCCGGGGCGGCGCCCAGTTCCGCGAGTTTGACAATTTTGACCAGCGCACTTCGCCCTACGGGGAGGCGACGTTGAACTACGCGCTGACCGAGAAATCGTCCATCAGCTGGAACAATCGCTACGGCCTCGACGAACCCGATGTCCCGGGATCGCCCTCGGGCACCTCGTTCCGCACCGGACTCCGCGGGAATTACGCCTTCACCCCGCGCATTTCTTCCACTCTCTCGATTTATTATCAGCACGACGATAACGATGGCTTCCAGTCGCCCTTCGTCTTCAATCCGTCATTTAGCGAAGACACGCTCGATCTCTCGCTCGGCGTTCGCTACGAGATTAATTCCACTTTTGCCGCTCTCGCCGGATACAGTCACACGGAAGTTTTGTCCGGTATCACCCTGCGTGAGTACGCGCGAAATCGCTATTATTTGGGCTTGAACGCGACTTTTTAGCCTGCCCGCCCTCCTCCGGCACGGCTTTTGCGCTCGGTGGGAGTTCAGGTAGGTTCCCGCCCCGGGACCGGACAGGATTTCATGGCACACAACGAAGACGTCAGTCTCCATTTTCTCGATTACTGGCGCGTCGTCCGGGTTCGCTGGGGCTTGATCCTGCTCGCCTTTCTCCTCGTCTTCATCACGACCGCGGTGGTGACCTATTTTCAGCCGCGCGAATTTCAGTCCTCGGTCTTCATCGAGGTCAAATCGATGGCCGAGAATCCGCGCATCTTTGGCAATGAAGGCATGATGCCTTACCGCGATCCGCAACTGGCGCCAACGGTTTACCAGGTTCTCCAGCGCACCGGCATTCTCTACCCGGTCATTGAGGAGCTGAAATTGCAGGACAAATGGGCTCGCAACGGCTACCGCCCGACCCGCGAACAGGCCTACCAAATCGTCCGCGGCAAGCTCGACCTCGACGAAGTGCGCAATACCGACCTGCTCCAGATCAGCGTCTTCGATGCCGATCCGCAGCTGGCGGCCGATATCGCGAATAAAATTGTCGCCGTTTATCAGGAGAAACGCGTCCAGGAAGAGCGCGAGATTCTCAACCGTGCGGTCGAGGCGATGAACGAAGAGGTGGCAAAAGAAGAGCGCAAGGTGGAAGAGGCGGGCAAGGAAGTCGCCCGCATCCGCGATGAAGAGCACATCATCGATCTCAACCCCGAGGGCACGGAAGACTCGCTGACCGCGGCCAACTCCAACGTCGTCAAGCAGGAAGGCGAAGTGAACGACGCCGAGACCAACGTCGCCACCCTCTCAGCCAAACTGCAGCAGATCGAAACCCTCAAGGGGGATGACCTGATGCGGATGATGCCGACGCTCAACATCCAGGACCCGACCGTTCTGAAAATTCTGCCTAATTATCAGGAGGCAGTCGCGAGCGAAGCACAGCTTTTGAATTCCGGCCTCGGAGAAAACCACCCCAAGGTCAAGGCCCTCCGCGCAACCAAGGCGGTTTATGTGCGCCAACTCGAGGAGCAGGTCACGAGCGTGCGGGATGCGCTCAAGCGCAACTTGAACTCCGCCCAGGAGACGCGGGACGAGCTGAAGAAGCGGTTGACCGATATCAACGACGCGCAGCTCGCCCAGAAAAATCTCAGCGCCAATTACGTCCGGGCCAAGAACGCCTACATCAAGGAAAAAAGCCTGCGCGACGGGTTACGGCTCCGCGCCCAGACCCAGACCATGGAAATGGCCATGCCGCGCCAGGCCGTGAGCGTGAAGCAGGTCGCCGAGCCCGCCCCGTCCGCCGCCCGCCCGCGGGTTGCGCTGAACATGGCGCTCGGCGCCCTCGTCGGTCTCGTCCTCGGCATCGGCCTCGCCTTTTTCATCGAGTATCTCGACACTAGCGTGAAGACGATGGACGACGTCGAGACGCTCCTCGGCGTGCCTGTGCTCGCGATCATCCCGCAGAATATCGGGCTTCTCGCCCGGGAAGGAGGCGACACTCCCGACGCCGAGGCCTATCGCATTCTGCGCACCAACATCGAGTTCAATCGCAAGAGTCCCGACGCCAACACCATCTCGCTCGTCAGTGGCGGCCCGGGCGAAGGCAAATCCACCACGCTCGCGAACCTCGCCTTCATCTGCGCCCAGGGCGGTTATTCCACCCTCGTAGTGGACGCGGATTTGCGCCGGCCGGTCCAGCACACCCTGTTTGATCTCGAGGCCAAGAACGGCCTGACCAATTATCTGACGACCGAGATCCCGCTCGACGATGTCATTTACCCGACCATGGTCGAAAACCTCTCGCTCCTGCCCAGCGGCGCCCTGCCTTCCGATGCGGTTGGGATTCTCAACTCACAACGGATGTCGGATTTGATCGCGGAGCTGAAGACGCGTTTCGACATGATCCTGTTTGATTCGCCCCCGATGCTCGGGGTTAGCGATGCCTCCGTCCTCGCGAGCGAAGTCGACCAGACCATCATCATCGTGCAGCACCGCCGCTTTCCGCGCGCGATGTTGACCCGGGTGAAGCAGGCCATCATCGGGGTCGGCGGCAGCGTGCTCGGCGTGGTTCTGAATAACGTCGACCTCAAACACGACCAAAATTATTATTACTACACCAGCTACTACGGCTACTACCCGACCCACGGCGGCGCGCGCAAATCCACCCGCCGCGGCACGCGCGCGGCCACTCCGGTGCGCAATGGCTCGGTCAGCCCCGAGGAATATTAAGGATGCGCACCTGCTTTCTCGCGCTTCTTCTTCTCGCCCTCTGCCTCCCGGCTGCGTGGGCTGACTCCGTCCTCCGCCCGGGCGATCCGGTGGAGTTGCGCATTAGCGGCGTTCCATCCGACGAGCAAACGCAGGTCAACAACGTCTACACCGTGGACGCCAACGGCATGCTCAACATGCCCTACATCAATAAGGTGCGCGCCGAGGGCCTGACTCCTTCGCAGCTCGGGAGCGCGATCGAGGGCGGTTATCGGGCCGCCGGTATTTTTACCAATCCCACGATCACGATCATGATGCAGCCGCAGTCGCGTTTCGTTAATGTCGGCGGCGCCGTCCGCGCGCCTAATCGGGTTTCTTATACCGAAGACATGACTCTCCTCACCGCGATCAACGCCGCCGGTGGTTTCAATGATTTCGCCGACCAGAAACGGGTCCGCCTTCTCCGCGGCAGCGAAGCGAAAGTCTTCGACGTGCGACAAATCCGGAAAGAGCCCGGCCTCGACCCGAAGCTTCAGCCGGGCGACAAAATCGAAGTCCCCCAGAGCTTCTTTTAGGCGCGGACGAGGGCGCGATGGCGCCAGAGATAGCCCAGCCCAGAGTAAATCGTTAGGCCGATCGTAATCCAGAGCAGGGTGTTGCCGCCGTAGCGCCAGGCGATCTGCCACCAGCCGGTCTCTCCCAATCCCGGCCACAGCTCACGCAGCGAGAGCAGGAGGAGAAAGAACACGACCGTCACGATCTGCCACGAGGTCTTGTGCTTGCCCAGTGTCTCCGCCGGCAGAATCTGCCCTTCGGAAGAGGCGAGCAGGCGCAATCCGGTAATGAGAAAATCACGCGCCACCACAATCGTCGCCACCCAGGCCGGGACCGCTTCCAGCGGCACGAGGCAGATGAACGCGGCCGCCATCATCACCTTGTCCACCAGCGGATCCATCAGCTTCCCGAAATTAGTCACGATGCCGTAACGGCGCGCAATCTCGCCGTCGAAATAATCGCTGATCCCGGCAAGGACGAAGAGAATGAGCGCGACCGTGCGGCCATAGGGCCAGAGCGAGCTGAGCGCGAGAACGAAGAGCACGGTCAGCACGAGCCGGCCGAGGGTGAGACGATTGGCCCAGTTCATGACGCGGCTGACGGGCTTTCCTGCCTAACGAAAAGCGGTTGTTTCCAGATCGGGACCTTCTTTTTCAATTCCGCCACGATCCAAACGCTGGCCTCGAAGGCGGCGGCGCGGTGCGCGCTCGCCACCCGCAGGAAGAGCGACGCTTCGCCCGCCGCGACCCGCCCGATGCGGTGTTCCAGGACAACTTCTTCGAGGCCGAATTTCTCCCGCGCCTCGGCCGCGATCGTTTCCAGCTGATGCTGCGCCATCGTCTCGTGCGCTTCGTATTCAATCGCGGAAATCTCCCGCCCGTCCTCCCGCGCCCGGACCACGCCCCAGAAATCGACTGACGCGCCGGCCTTGCCGTTCCAATTATTCGGCCGTTCTTGCAGCGGGCTGGTTGTGATAAGGATTTGCGAATGCCAAGTTGCCATCTGCTGAAGCGCGCCTGCACCCTCGGTCGCCAGGGTGCGGACGCATTCAGGAGAACCGAAAATGAAACCGAATCAATGTGATATTGGCCTGATCGGCCTCGCCGTCATGGGCGAAAATCTCGTCCTCAACATGGAGTCGAAAGGCTTCCAGGTCGCGGTCTACAACCGCACCACCGCCGTGACAGAGAAATTTGCGGCCAATCGCGCCAAAGGGAAAAACATCCAGCCGACGACGACGATGGAAGAATTCGTCGGCGCCCTGCAACGCCCGCGCAAGGCCATGATCATGGTCAAGGCCGGCGCGCCGGTCGATGCGGTCATTGGCCAGCTCGTCCCGCTAC
>JALYQE010000203.1 GCA_030855965.1 Verrucomicrobiota bacterium
ACCATCGCGCGCCTGCGCCGGATCGACCCGGAGGTGAACGCCATTATTTGCAGTGGCTACGCAGACGAGGCCGCCCTCTCGGAATTTCTCTCCTACGGTTTCCGGGGCGCATTGCCCAAGCCCTTCACCCGGCGCGAACTGGCCGATGCCCTGGAGAAGTCGATCGCGGCCAGTACCGTCCACTAAACCAGCTGCTCGTTAGGCGACTCAGCTCTTCGGAACCTGCTCCAATTCGCTGATGAACGCCTCCGCGCCGCCTTTGACGTAGCCCAGCTGGGCCAGCGCTTTGCCCTCCCCGTTCAGCATGACAATGGTGGGGAAGCCGCGAATCCCGAATTGCTGCGCCAGCGCATAATTTTGCTTCTTCAATTCCGCGCTCAAGGGCTTGGCCCGCGGAAAATCGAGCCGCACCAGGATCAGCTTTTCTGTGGCGTAAGCCGCAAAGGCCGGCTGGGAGAAGATCTCTTTCTCCATCACCTTGCACCAGCCGCACCAGTCCGAACCGGTAAAATCGAGAAGGAGCAGCTTGTGCTCCGCCTTCGCCCGGGCCTGGGCCTGGGCGAAATCTGTCGTCCAGTTTGCTTCCGCCCGCGCGGAAGGCGGAGAAACGAGAGCGAGGCAGAGCGCGAGCCATCCGAGATGAAGCGTTTTCACCCGCCACCAGTCGCCGAGAGGCCGCTCCAGCGCAAGAAGGGCGGCTGCCTCCCAGCCCGTACAGAAAGGCGCCCGCGGACAAAAATCCTGCCCGCGGGCGACTAAAAAGTTGCCTCGAATTTTTCAGCCGTTGAGGCTGACGGAGTCGTTAGGCGATTAGGTCGCCTTCAGGTGACCCGAGACGAGCTTGGTCATCTCGAACATGCTCACCTGGCTCTTGCCGTTGAAGACCGGCTTCATCGCCTCGTCGGCGTTGATTTGCGTTCTCTTCTTTTTGTCCTGGAGACCGTTCTTCTTGATGTAGTCCCAGAGCTTCTTCGTCAGTTCCGAGCGCGGAAGCGGCTTCGAGCCGACGATGAGAGAGAGTTTCTCGTCCGGTTGGACAGGCTTCATGAAAGCTGCGTTAGGCTTCCGTTTCGAGGGTGTTTTTTTGGCTGTGGTTTTGGGCATAAAGGCTGATTAATCGCTGGGCACTGCGAGAGCAATACTAATTTTTTCCCGAATGAAAAAATTTTCCGGGCGGAATTACGGGGTTCGCAGGACCGCGATCGCCGCCAAATCATCCTCCAGGGCCTGCCCCGCGTCGGGCGCGGTGCGATCAATCACTTTGCGCAACATGCCCTCGGCGCTCGCTTCATCATGCGCGATCAGGGCCTGCAGGCGCGCCGGCGTCCAGCGTTCAGTCTCGTTTTTCGAGGCCCCGTAGAGGCCGTCGGTATAGAGGAGAAAGCCGTCGCCCGGCCGCAGTTCAATCGCAGTCTCGGCAAACTGCGAATGCTCGAGCAGGCCCAAGGGCGGCGCGCTCGACTGCACCAGCTCCGCCGCGCGCCCGCGCCTAACGACGACGAGCGGCGGATGTCCCGCTCCCACCACGCTGGCCCGGCCGCTTGCGTGATCGAGCGCGACGCACATCGCCGTCATGAAAGAGCGCGCCCCGAAAATGCTGCGAAAATCATTGTTCACCGCTTCCATGATTTTCGCCGGGTCGGCATGCTCCACGCTGCCGTGGTGAAAAAGGAGTTTCGCCAAAGTCGTCAGGAGGGCCGCCGCCGCGCCGTGCCCGGTGGCGTCGGCGATCCAGAAAAGCGTGCGCTGATCCGACATCCGCAGCCAGCCATAAATATCGCCGCCTACCTGGATCACCGGGCGGTATTCCGCCGCGATTTCCCAGCCCGGCCAGCGCGGTGGTTTTTGCGGAATGAGCGATTGCTGGGTGAGGCGGGCCGCGGCCAGGTCGCGTTCGAGATTTTCGCGCCACGCTTCCAGTTCGTCGTTTTGCTGCTGCAATTGCCGGCGCAACGATTGCAGCCGCAACTGGGTATCGATCCGCGCCCGCAGCACCGGGAGATTGATCGGCTTGGTCACGAAATCATTTGCCCCCGCCTCCAGGCAGAGCACTTCGCTATCTTCGCCGCCGTCGCCGGTGAGCATGATCACGGGCAACTGCGCGATCGCCGGGTTGCCATCGGAGCGGAGGCGCGAGAGGACCTCGGCGCCGTTCAGCTCCGGCATGTGAAAATCGAGCAGGAGAAGCGAGGGCACATCGTCGTGCAGGGTGGCGAGCGCCTCCACTCCGCTGGCCGATTCCCGGCAGGTGTAGCCGGCGCTGCCCAGCGCGTGGGTCAACATCCGCCGGCTCGCCCGGTCGTCATCGATCACCAGGATGTTATCTCCTTTTCGCTCGGTCATCTTTTCTTGATTCGGAAAGGCGCCGTCGCGCATTCGCATTTTTTCGTCGGAAATCGTTTGGTCGCCCCCGCGGTTGCAAATAACCTTTGTCACCTGCAATCGAATGAATTACAAAACGGGACACATCGTCCAAGGCCTCGCTTCTATGAAACCACTGATCTCGCTCGCCCTCTTCACCGCTCTTTTTATCACTGCCTGTTCGGAACCGGAGCCGCCACCACGGCGCCAGCGTGCTGCCACCTATCCGCCGCCCGCTACCGAGACGCAATATCCGCCCGTCCAGCAACCGTTTGACCCGGCAGCGCAGCCGGCCCCGCCTCCGGATTACGCCGCCACCCAGGTCCCGCCACCGCAGACGACCGCGCCCGCCGCGGAGGTTAAGCCGACCAAGGGCGACATTCCTTACGGCATCCCGGTCCCGAGCAAACCCGGGTTCGTCACCAGTCCCTATGCGCCCGACCAGGGCTATGTCGACGTCCGCGGCTTCCCGCCCGGGACGGAGGTGCGCGACCCGTACACGAATAAAATCTTTCTCGTCCCCTAACGAGTCAGCCTTCGTTTTCCAGCCGCCTGCCCTCCTTGCGGCGCGCCGTTTCCCGGCGGCGCGCGGCGATGCTGGACATTTCCGCGCAACTTGGGATTCTTCCTCCACCTTTGCGGGACCCGCCGGCCGGTCGACGCTCTTTTTTTTGACCTGAACCATGGATGACCTTCGGATAAAACGCGCGCCGCGAATCGAGGCCGAGATCAATGTCTCGGGCGACAAGAGCATTTCGCATCGCGCGGTCATGATCGCGTCGCTCGCCAACGGCCCCTGTGTCCTGCGCGGATTTTCGCGCAGCGCCGATTGCATGAACACGGTGGTGGCGATGCGCGCGCTCGGGATCAAGATCGAACAACCCGAACCCGAGGTCCTCATCGTCCACGGCAAGCGGCGGAAGTTAACCGCGCCCAAGGACGAAATTAATTGCGGAAATTCCGGCACCACGATGCGGTTGCTCGCCGGGATGCTGGCTGGGCAACCGTTCTCCAGCCGGCTGGTCGGAGATGGCTCGCTCTCGGGCCGGCCGATGGGCCGCATCATCGAGCCGCTGCGCGAGATGGGGGCGAAGATCGAAGCCGAGGGCGACAAGGATACCGCGCCCCTGCGCATCGAGGGCGCTCCCTTGCACGGCATCAAGTACACCACCCCGGTCGCGAGCGCGCAGTTGAAGAGCGCGCTTCTTTTCGCCGGCCTTTTCGCGAAAGGAAAAACCACCGTCCAGGAGCCGGTCACGACCCGCAATCACACCGAGCTGATGCTCAATTACTTTCTCGTCCGCACGCACAAGGACGAGCACGGCGTCAGCGTCTTCGGCGATCACACCCCCGAGTCGCGCGACTTCAGCATCCCGGGCGATATTTCTTCCGCCGCTTTTTGGCTGGTCGCCGCCGCCGCCCAGCCGGGCGGGCATGTGCTTGTTCGGGACGTCGGCTTGAACGACACCCGCACCGGGCTCCTCGGCGTCCTCGTCCGGATGGGCGCGCAAGTTCGCGAAGCGATCGAGGATGTCGACCAGGTAGAACCGCGCGGAATCGTCGAGATCACCGGCGCGCATCTCAAAGGAACCGTCATCCAGGGCAAGGAAGTACCGCGCCTGATCGACGAACTGCCCATTCTCGCGGTCGCCGGCGCGCTCGCCAATGGCACCACCATTATTCGCCACGCCCAGGAACTGCGGGTCAAGGAAACCGACCGCATCGCCGCCATCGCGCACAACCTGCGCTCGATGGGGGCGCAGGTGGTCGAGCTGAGCGACGGCCTCGAAATCCACGGCCGCGCCCCGCTCCATGGCGCGCGGCTCTCGAGTTTTGGCGATCACCGCATCGCGATGGCCTTCGCCGTCGCGGGCATGTTCGCGGAAGGCGAGACCGTTATCCAGGATGTGGATTGCGTCGCCACTTCCTATCCCGGCTTTGAGAAAACTCTGAGCGAACTGGCCAACCCGAAAGGTTTTCGGACCACCACCCGGGTCATCAGCTCGCTTTCCCACGTCCGTCCGGAGGAAGGTTAGCCGCGTCTCGGCCTAACGATGAACTGCCCGGCCGCGCACAAGATCATTGCCATCGACGGCCCGGCCGCTTCCGGGAAAAGCAGCGTCGCGCGCGAGCTCGCCCGCCGCCTCGGTTTCGTCTACGTCAATTCCGGCGCGATGTATCGCGCCATGACCTGGCTCGTCATCGAGCGCGGAATTTCCACTTCGGATGCTGCCGCGATCGAGCAACTGGCCGAGACGGCGCCGATCGCCTGCCAATTGCGCGAGCGCGATTCGCTCATGCTGATCGACGGCGTCGATCCCGAGCCGTTCCTGCGCGAGGATCGGGTGAATGAAAACGTCTCCCGCGTCAGCAGCGTCCCGCGGGTGCGCGAGATCCTGGTCGAACATCTCCGTCGTTATGCCGCGGAAAACGATCTCGTGATGGAAGGCCGCGACATTGGCTCGGTCGTTTTTCCCGACACTCCTTTCAAGTTTTACATCGACGCCTCCCCCGAGATTCGCCTCCGCCGGCGCGAAGCGCAGGGTCAGCGCGACCGCATCACCGCGCGGGACGAAGCCGATTCCTCGCGCCGCGCCTCCCCGCTCATCATCGCGGAAGACGCGCACGTCATCGACAGCTCGAACCTGACGATCGACGGCGTGGTCGGCGAAATCATTGGCCGCCTGAAGCTGAAGGGCCTAACGAGCGCGCGGTGAACCCCTGGTATTTCACGCTCTATCATCTCACCCGGCTGATCGCGCGGGTCTTTTTTCGTTTTCGCGTGCTCCATCCGGAGCGGGTCATCCACAAAGGGCCCGTCATCCTCGCGATGAACCACGAGAGCTACCTCGATCCGCCCTTTGCCGGCATCGCTTCGCGCCGCGCGATTTATTTCCTCGCGCGCAAATCGCTCCTCGATATCCCAGTCCTGGGCTGGGTTCTGCCGAAAATAAATGTCGTGCCCGTTGATCAGGAGGGCGGCGACCGTAGCGCGCTGAAGGCGCTCATCCGCATCCTTCGGGCCAACCACGGCACCCTTGTTTTCCCGGAAGGCTCGCGCACGCTTGATGGAAAGTTGCAGCCGGCCCAGCCCGGCGTCGGACTCCTCATCGC
>JALYQE010000256.1 GCA_030855965.1 Verrucomicrobiota bacterium
GCCCTCTACCAGCGCGCGCACGCTGGCAAGCTCATGATCATGGAACCGAAGGCCGCCCGGGAACCGGTGGCGGCTGACTTCTTCCATATCGAATCCGTGGGCACCCATCCCACCGGGCTCGTGGTAACAGGCAGGTTCGCCTCGGGTCTTTCCTCCATGATGGCCTCCTCGGTCCGCGAGGCCAACGCAGCGGAAATCGCCTCGCACAACGCCGACGCCTACGCCAGCAAGGCCTAATCTCCGCGGACCGCGCCTCCGATTTCAGCCCCTCAGTTCAACCATTAAGCACACTGCGCTCGGAGAGGCCGACCTGGAGCGCTACCCAGGAGCCGCTGCCCTTCGCAACTGGAGGTCAGCCGGCGGCTCGGGCAGTTCCACCCAGCTCCGGCAACCGCCGTAGCCTTTCGCATTCGGAAAACGCCAGACCGGATCGAGGCGAAGCACTTCCACGAACGCGACGTGCACCCCAGGCTCCGCGTCGTATTCGAAACGTTCCCGGACCACGTTCTCGGTCAGGATGTGCAATGGCGCCAGGGCCCGCACCTCTTCCCAGCGAGTCATCAGCCGGGTCTTCTCCACCCGCGCGAAATAGCGAATCTCCACTTCGTCTATTAGCGGCTCGGGCAGCTTCGGCTCCGACAGGCGCACTCGCTCGATTTGCTCGTGAAAGAATGTCGGGAAGAGGAAAAACTCCCGGTGCCGAAAGGCGAAGCCGTCGCGCCCTTCCGCGATCCCGCCTTTGCGGATGATCACGCTCTGTTTCCCCGACCCGAGCGCGTCGCAAACCAGGGCCCATTCCTTAAAACCGATCCTTTGCATTTCGCGGCTCGCAAACTACGCTCCCGCGCATGCCCTTCAAGATCGACCTGCACACGCATTCGTTCTTTTCGGGCGACGGCGTTTCCAGTCCCGAGGAGAACATCGCCGCGGCCAAAGCCAAGGGCCTGCACGGCTTTGCCCTGACCGATCACAACACCAACGACGGCGTCACCTACCTTTTGGAAAAAGGCCTCATGCGCGAGGACGGCATGCCGGTGAACGATTTTCTTGTCCTCCCCGGCGTCGAGGTCACGACCGCGGAAGGGCACCTGCTCTGCATCGGCGCGTCGCTTCCCTATCTCAAGGGGCGGCCGGCACGCGAAGTCTGCGACCTCATCCACGAACGCGGCGGCCTGGCCATTCCGCCGCACCCCTACGATTTGTTCCGGGCCGGGATCCGTTTTTCGACTCTGGAGACCTTGCCGATCGACGCGCTCGAGGTCTTCAACGCCGCTACTACCCTGCGCCGATACAATCAGTTCGCCTTCAAATACGCCAAGCTTCGCGGCCTGCCGATGACGGCGGCGAGCGACGCGCACCATCACGCCGCGATCGGGACCGCCTATACCATTCTTAACACCGAAGACTTTTCGCTCCGCGGCCTCCTCGCCCAGATCCTGAAAAGCAACGAGCTGAACCAGGAATACCTCACCCCCAGGGACAGCGTGCGGAAAACCTGGAACAACTGGATGCGCCTGCGCCGGCGCAAGATTCCCACGGCGCGCCCCGCGGAAGTGGACGGCGCGCCCTAACGACTCAGCAGCTTGCGCAACTCCTCGACCGAAGTAACGGGCGCTTTGCAGGTGAAATTTTCGCAGACGTAGGCGGCCGGTTTGCCGTCGATCGGCTCCATCGCCTTCATCTCTTCCAGCTTGCCGGCGAGATATTTCTGGCCTTCACCGCCATCGGCCAGGAGCACGATCGTATTCGGCAGGTAATGCCGGCGCGTTTCCGCGAGCAGGTCGCGCGTCTCCGGCGCATCCGGTTTGCCCGCGATCACGATCTGCTTCGCTTTCGTCAGGCTGAAATCGAGCGCGACCAGCATCTGCGGCATCGCGCTCGGGTAGTGATTCAAGGCCGCGGAAAAAGCGGCGATCGTTTTCTTCGCCTTTTCGCGCCACTCCTTCGAGTCCCGGATCTGGCCGAGCCGGAGCAAATTGAGCGCGGCGATCGAACTCGGCGCCGGCTCCGCGTTGTCGTTGTCTTCCTTCATCCGGAGCAAGATGTTTGGGTCATCGCCGGTGTTGGAAAAATAACCGCCGCCGTTCTCGTCCCAGAAAAGCCGATCCTGCGTCGCCTGCAATTGCTCGGCCAGCTTCAGCCATTGCACGTCGAACGAGGCCTCATAAAGATCGAGCAGGCCCTGGATGTAGAAGGCGTAATCCTCCGCAAACCCGCCCACGTCCGAGGCGCCGCCGCGATAGCTGCGGCGCAGCTTTCGTGTTTTCGCGTCGTAGAGGTTATCTCGCACAAACT
>JALYQE010000263.1 GCA_030855965.1 Verrucomicrobiota bacterium
GCGTTCGATCGCGCAGTGCGGCTGGTGGAGGAATGCGAATGCGAGCCGCAGGAGGATGTGGATCGCTGGCGCGCGATCCGCGACCGCATCCATGCGGAAGTCTGCGCGCGCGGCTTTCACGAGGGCAAACAGGCGTTCACGCAGGTTTACGGTTCCGAGCACCTGGATGCGAGCATTCTCATGATGCCGCTGGTCGGCTTCCTGCCGGCGACGGATGCGCGAGTGCGCAGCACGGTGGAAGCAGTCGAGCGCGAACTCGTGGAGGATGGGTTCGTGCTGCGTTACCGCACCGAGGAAAACAAAGTTGACGGCCTGCCGGGCGACGAAGGTGTTTTCCTGCTTTGCACGTTCTGGCTCGCCGATTGTCTGCACCTGCTTGGGCGCACCGAGGAGGCGCGGGCGCTGTTCGAGCGGCTGCTCGCGTTGCGGAACGACGTCGGCCTGCTCGCGGAGGAATACGATCCGCGGGCGAAACGTCAGCTCGGAAATTTCCCGCAGGCCTTCTCGCACACCGGGCTCGTGAATACGGCGCGGATTCTCGGCGGTGCTTAGACGATGACACCCGAGACACTTTGGTGGGCTGGCTTTATCGGCTTCGTCCTCGCGATGCTCGCGTTGGACCTCGGCGTTTTTCACCGCGAACCGCACGCGATCAAGATGTGCGAAGCGCTCACCTGGACTGGCGTTTGGGTGACGCTGTCGCTGCTCCTGGGTCTGGGCATCTACACCGGATGGATCGGCTCCTACGCGGCGGACGAGCGTCACACAGCGGCCCTGGAATTTCTCACCGCTTACCTCATCGAGGTCTCGCTCAGCATCGACAACGTCTTTGTCTTCGCGCTGCTCTTTAATTATTTCGCGTGCCGCCGCTCTACCGGCATCGGGTTTTGTTTTGGGGAATCCTCGGCGCGCTCGTCATGCGCGCCGCCATGATCTTCGCGGGCGTCGCGCTTCTGCACGCGTTTCACTGGGTGATCTACGTCTTCGCCGCGATCTCTTTTTGGCGGTCTCAAAATGTGGCGGAGTCACGCGGTGAATATCGATCCGCGGAAGAACCCCGTCCTGCGCCTGGTGCGGCGCTTTCTTCCAGTCGCGGAGGGAGAGCACGGGCAGCGTTTTCTCATTCGCCAAAATGGAGCCCTGGCGGTGACTCCGCTCTTCGTGGTGCTGATCCTGGTGGAATGGACCGACCTCGTTTTCGCGGTCGATTCCATCCCGGCCGTCCTCGCGGTGACGGTTGACCCGTTCATCGTCTTCACCTCCAATGTGATGGCCATTCTCGGGCTGCGTTCGCTCTATTTCGCCCTCGCCGGCATCATGGAGCGATTCCACCTGCTCCATTATGGCCTGGCCGCCATCCTGGTTTTCGTGGGTGCGAAGATGTTGCTCGCTGATCTCTACAAAGTGCCGACGGTCATCGCACTCGGCGTCGTGGCAGGCATCCTCATCGTGGCGGTGATTGCTTCGCTGCTGCGGCCGCCGCCGCGGGGCCCGTCGCGCCTGGAGTAGAGCGCCAGTCTGCGACTAACGAGGAGGCGTTTTCGGAAGCGAGAGCGTGAAGGAGGAACCCGCGGCCGGGACGCTCTTCACTTCGATCGAGCCGCCATGCGCCTCCGCAATCCGGCGCGCGACGGAGAGTCCCAACCCAACGCCTGGAATCGCCTCGCGCGTGGCAGCGGTGCGCCGAAATGGTTCGAAGACGTGGGGGAGATCTTCCGCCGAGATGCCGATGCCCTGGTCGGTCACGGCGAACTCCACTCCCGAGGCACTCGCCGAAAGTGCGGCAGTGATTTCTCCACCGGACGGGGAATATTTGATCGCGTTGCTCAGGAGATTGTTCAGCACTTGGCCGATGCGCGTCGGATCGCAGGGGTAGATGATCGGCTTGTCCGGCGCGGTCACCTGGATGCGGTGGCGGGCGGACAGGCCGCGGAAGACCTTCGCGGAAGTTTCGACGAGCTGTGCCAGGTCCTGCTCGCTGATCCGCAGTTCGAGCTGACCGGATTCGATGCGGGTGGTGTCGAGCAAATCGCCGACCTGCCGATCGAGTTGCGAGATCTGGCGATCGATCGTGCGCACGGTTGCGCGTTGCTCCGCGGAGAGATGGTCGCCGAGCAACTCGGCCGAAAGCTTGATCGCTTGGAGCGGCGTGCGCAGGTCGTGCGCGATCCCGGCAAGAAAGCGCAGCTGCGATTCACGCTGGAGCTGGAGTTGCGCGATCAACTCGTTGAAAACGACCGCAATTCCTCGGAACTCCGCCGGCCCGTCGAGAGGCAACGGGGCGAGCTTGCCTGCTTCCAGCCCGACGATCCTCTCCTTCATCCGCTGCAAAGGCGCTTCTATCTGCCGATTCAGCAGATAGAAAACGCCTGCTCCGACCAGCAAGACAAACCCCACCATGGACCAACCGATTACGTTCGCCCGCGTATTCTCCCATTCGGCGGCTCGCTGGAACGTCTGGCTTTCCTCGTGATTGAGCTGGGCGAGGGTGGCGAGGGCGCGCCCCGCCGAGCTGACTAATCCGTCCACGGCCAGGCCGGAATCGCCAGCGGACGTGTTCCCCGATTCGGACTGCTCCCGCGCCGCGATGTAGGCGCTCACATCGCTCCTGATCCGCTGGAAGAGTTCCCGCTCGATCGGGGATTCGGCCAGAGGGGCCAGCTCGGTCAGCCAGCGATCGAGTTCTTGCCGCGCCCGGTCGCGCTTCGCCCGGTGCTCGGGTAGCTTGGTGGTGCCGAGAAGATCGCACTCCCGGCTGTGCATCAACAAGGCACGCTCAGCCTGGGCGGCCACGGAGACCGTCTCGACCGCGCCGGAAAGCTGCGACGCAACGCGCTCGAGTCGCGTCGTAGCGACGATGAGCACGCCGGGGGCGACCAGGCCCGCCAGCCCGAGCGCTGTTCCCGCACCGCGCAAGAGGGGGACCAGCCGGGCCGCTTTTGGGGAAGGCGCTTTCACAGGCGCGAAGGTATGAATCAGCGTGCGTCCACGCAACTAAACGCCGCGCGTGGTTGTTCCAGCCGCCGGGCTGGATCTAGCGGAAAACGAGGAAACAAACCACCATCACTGCCGTGGGCAGGAGCGCGCCGAGGAGGAGGCCGAGCGGCGCGACTCCATCGCGGAAGTAGCCGGCGAGGATCGATTGACCTGCGGGGTTGGGAGCGTTTGCGATCACGGTGAGGCCGCCGCCCGCGACCGCGCCGGCGACGACGGCGTATTTGAGGGCGTCGGTAAAATTGGGGACCAAAGTGGCGAGGTAGGTGATGGCAGCGTTGTCGTTCAACGCCGTAAGACCCATCGCGCCGAGAAGCAGCGGCGTTTCGCCGAGGTGCGCGAGCACGGGCTCGATCCACCAGCCTTGCAGCCCGCCATGCACGACGAGGCCGGCGAGGAAAAACCCCACCAGCAGCGCGGGTTTCAGGTTAAGGGGATTCTGGTGATGCTCCGTCGCGGCGGTGAAGGCGAGGAAGAAGAGAAAACCGCCGATGAACAGTGCGGGATGATGGGCAGTGAAGACGGTCCAGCCGAGGAAGAAGAGATGCGTCGTTGTAATCCACGCTGGAACAGGAGAGGTGCGATCGCTCCATTGTTCCGCTTGCGCATCGGCCTCTTTCGGTTTGCGCAGCGTGGCGAATTCCCGTCGGAAAATCGCGAAGTAGATGGCGTTGGAAACGACGATGCCTATCAGCGCCTTCCAGCCAAAGTACGTGAACATGTAGGCGATATCCCAGTTCCACTTCGCGGCGACCATCAGCACCGGCGGCGCCGCAAAATGGGTGAACGTTCCACCGACAGAAATGTTAACGAAGAGCAATCCGAGCGTGGCGTAGCGGAACTTGAGGCTCGGCTTCAAATCGTAAAATTGCCGCGCGAGCAGCAACGCGCAGATGATCATCGCGGCGGGTTCGGTAATGAACGACCCAAGCACCGGGCCGACCGTGAGAATGGAGAGCCACCAGGCCGCCGGCGTGCGATCGCCGAGACGCGCGACCACGCTCAGGCATTGCTCGGCGAAGCGCAG
>JALYQE010000266.1 GCA_030855965.1 Verrucomicrobiota bacterium
GTCTCGTGCGCGCGAGCCAGGCCGATGCATTCCGCCACGAGTAACCAGACGCCGGAGATCAAACCCCCGCAGAACGGCACGATCATAAACGGATAGGTAGATCCCGCGGAGAAGCAGAGGACACGAAAGGTGGTCTCAAAGCTGCGCTTCGCGCCCCCGACCAGCTTCAAGCAGAGGTGGGTGATGGCCGCGCCGATGAAGAGACCGAGCGCGAGGAAGACCGGGATGAAGATGATGATGAAAATCGTCCCGATCCCCAAGCCGAGGAGGCCGGCGAGAGCATTGCGATCGCTCATAAAGCCGAAGGAACTCATGAGCACGCTGAAGAGGATGGAAACAATTATCCCGATGCTGCCGCCGAAGACTGCGAAAATGAGAGGTTCGCCCAATCCGCCCTCCGGTTTCATGCTGGTGAATGCGGCGCTCGGATTGAACAGGACGAGCTTGAGGGTCTCGAGAAACGCGGAAAAAAAACCAAGCTCCTGGCGGCGATCCCACGGCAGGCCAGTGTGCGCGACGGCTAAGGGAGCGTCGGTGCCCGCGAGGCCGGGAAATTGCGCGAGGGTAAGCCAGGTGGGCATGCCCTCGCTCCAGTAGAGATCGGTCGGAAGGAAGCGGCCGCCGCGCAACCCCTCCCGAATTTCATCCTCGGAAAAAACGCCGAGCTTGGTTTCGCCGCGATTGACTTGGATGTTGGCCATGCGCGGTTTTTAGCGGGCGGCGGCGAGGGCGTCAATCACTTGTGAGTGATGCCGTTAGACGGATTGCGCGGCCTGCTGTCCAGGAGTCAGTCTCCGGAGGCCCGGAAGCGCCGGAGCGAGAAAAAGCCGATTTCGTGGCGGGAGTCTCCAGCGAGCGCAAGATCGGCGCAGATCTCGCCCATGACCGGCGCGAACTTGAAACCGTGGCCGGAAAATCCGCCGCAAAGGATGAGCCGAGGGTGTTCCGGATGTCGATCGACCACGAAATGGTGGTCGGGCGTGAGGGTGTAGGGACACGGTCGCGCGGCGCGGAGAGATCTGGCGGCGCCGGGCATCCATTCGTCCATCGCGCGAACGATCGGGGCGATGTCGCGCTCCGGATCGATCTCGCGTTCGAGTTGCGCGATTTCGGTCAGGTCGCCGTGAGCGTGGAAAGCGGCTTTCACTCCGTCGCCGAAATCCGGGAAACCATAAAGCGGCGCGGGCAGGCCCTGGCGATCGAGAAGGAACGGCGGAAATCGGCCGCCGGCATACTCGTTAGTCGCGGGCGCGAACCAGGCTTGGATATTTCGCTGGATGTGAGTCTCGATGCCGAGTTTTCCGAGCGCCTGCTTGAACCATGGGCCTAACGATAGGACGAGAGCGCGACTTTCGACGGTGGCGCCGTCGGCGAGCCGAATGACGAAGCCATCATCGGTCGCCTTCCAGTTTTCCATCGGGGTCTCAAAACGCAGCTCCGCTCCGGCGGCGCTGGCATCGTGGAGGTGCGCCGCGACTGATTTTTCGGGATCGAGCACGCCGCCGTCGGGCTCAAAGACGCCGATTTCGTCATCCTGGACCCGGAGCATGGGATAGCGGGCGCGGATTTGCCGGGTGGTGAGCGATTCGAGCGGGAGATTGTGCTCGCCGGCGGCTTGTCGCGCGCCGGTGATCACTTCGGCCGCTTCATGCCCGACCATCAGCAACCCGGTGATGCGGAGAAGCTCCTCGCCGGTTCGCTGCTCGAGTTCGCGCCAGAGATCGTAGGCGCGCAGGAGCAACGGGACGTAGGACGGATTTTCAAAGTAGGCTTTGCGAATCATGCGGCTCTTGCCGTGCGAAGACCCGAGATCGTGGCCGCGCGCGAGTTGTTCCAAGCCAAGGACGGAGGCGCCGCGCCGCGCGCAGTGGGCGAGGATGGCACTTCCCATCCCGCCCAGACCGACGATGGTCACGTCATAGCGCACCGGGGATTATGAATCGGCCAGCAAGTGTCCGCCACCAATTGAACTCAACAAACTGCGAGAATCAGCCCCGAAAAAATCGCGCGAGCCCGCTCCCCGGGGACGACTGCCTAACGACTGGCCGGTCTGCGATTGATGGAACGGGTTGTTTCAGCCGCGTTCCGCTGCCGGCGCGGAAGAAGTTTGGCGAATTTATCGGGGAAAAGATCAGCGCGCGCGAAGCCCGCGCCCGGGTGGCGCGGGGCGGACGGATCAGCATCTGCGACCTCGACCGCCGCTGGAGCATCGATGCGAGCGCGAGCGAGAGCCCGACAGCGTTCATTAATCACGCCTGCCGTCCGAATGCCTACACGCGGATAGCGCAGGGGCGGATCTGGTTTTACGCGCTGCGCAGGATCGAGGCCGGGGAAGAAATCACACTCGATTACCGGCCCTCGCAACACCCGGAACGCAGCTGCGGTTGCGGATTGAGGCAGTGCCGAGGTCTCATGGGCTGAGGCGGGGGGATGGGCTAGTCCCAATTCATGAAGTCAATCTCTCCGGTCTTCTTAGCGGGACGCTTTTCGCCGCCGCCGCCATTCCGGACGCCGCCTTTGATCTCTTTCGTTGGCTTGAGATCGCGCAGTTCCTTGGGTTTTTTCTCCTCCTTGGGCTCCGGTTCTTTCAGTGGTTCGGTCATGGTTGCCGCCGGTTTGCGCTCCGAAATCCGGTGGAGACTTTCTCTAACGTGTTCTGCCCGACACCGGAGTGAGGAAGGCTAAGATTGCCGGAGGACATGGAAGCGTGTCGAGCACGATTGTGGCGCCGGTCTGCTCGCGACGGCCGCGGCGGGGTCGCCGATTTGCCGGGCGCGCTCCGATTCCCAGGAAGCGGAACGCACCCAAACATGAGGCGATCAGGATTGAGAAGATTGAACGGCGCTGCCGACCGCGGCCGTACGACCCTGTTGAGGGGTGCTTTTCTTGCGGAGGATTAGCGGATTAGGCGCCGCGCTGGAACGCAGATCGGGCAAGCGAAGCGGCCCAGTCTTGAGCGAAGCGACATTGTCGTAAACAATGACGCCGACGCAAAAGAGGCCGGTGAGAGGCAGGACGGCGAGCCAGAAGAGGCAGGAACCGACGGCGAGCAGAGGCTCGATCAGATTGAATTTCCGACGGGCGTCGGGGGAGACAGGGAGGTCGCTTTTCGGCAGGAAAGGGTGTGAGAGAGTGGTGGTCATATGGATGGACGAAGGTCTGGTTAATCGGAAGGCGCGCTTATCGACTATAACTATGAGCAAATACCATGCCGCTATTTCGGTGATGACCTGGAGTGGTCGACAAACCTTCCTTGAACAGATCCAGGTCTTCGTGACCGCGTTGGCGTTAGGACGGTGGAAGGGTTGTACATAAGGTCCGCAGGTAGTGAAACCATCGGCGATGGATCTGGGAGAGCCCGTCTAAGAGGCAAGAGAATTCAAAGGCACAAATTTGTCCGAAAGGTGAGTTTCGAATCTGCACCGAATTGCATTGAAATGACTCCATCCAATTTCGTAAGCAATCGACAGATACAGGAGTCAACGCCATGGCGTCGCATGTTTATCATCTTGTTCGAGAAATGTTTATATTCAAACAAGGTGTCCTGCTCTAATTCCATTTTTCGGCAGAAAGAACGGCTGGCTTGCTTGCTGCTTACGCGACCGCCATGGATTCGCGTAAGACGATTTCGAACAGTCTGACAAAGCCTGCACAGAGCGGTCACCCAGGAGGACCGCCCACCCGAGTCAGACGTTACTCCAAGCCCCGCCGCCTGCGTGTCGCGGCAATCTCCGCCGACGAGTAAAAACGTCCCGGCGTGGGCACGCTCACACGAACGCGAAATCTGGTCCTGGCGGCGTTACGGGTGTGGGAATTAAAGCGGGGTATCCACAGCTAGACGCCTCCCGAATGCGCCGGTCAGGGCGGTGTAGTCGCGGAAAAACAGTCCGGTCCCGGCAGGCGCCTTGAAGCCGAGATGTTGCGAAAATGCTCCACTCTGGTCACCGGGCTGTAACAAACAATCGCCAACCTGAGGTCGGCATCCGGACTTCGTATTATTTAAAAAGACCCGCTGGAAAGGGTGTCCCCAGGCAACGTAATCATGAATCCTTCTTCCGATGAAAACGCAGCAGCCCACCCCTCCCAACGTCGACGCCGCCCTCTGAGATCGGCGGCAAAACGTCATGGGAAGCGAGGGAATAGGCCCGTGAGGAGTGAACCGCCGGTAGAGCCTCGCCTGCCCGCTATCGGCACCATGGCCCGCACCCGAAGATTGATCCTGGCCGCCCTGCGGGTCTGGGAACTGAAACGCGGGATCCGCGACTAGTTGCGCGAGGACGATCCCACCGTCGCGATTGGCGTATTCGCCAGGCCGTGCAAAAATATCCTGCCCAGCACGCGTCTTTGGCGGGATTCGAGTTTTTCAATTGTGGCCGATGAACAAGATTTTTTTTCTCACGCTCGTTTGTGTGCTGCCGGGTCTTGCCATGTCCCAGCCAACTCCGACTTCGCCGAGCGATATCCCGACTGGAATCGAGGGAACGATCTCGATTTCCCCGGTGCGGGGTGGTCCAACGAGGCAGGGCGAGCCTGATTCTCTGCCTCTGTCAAAGATGGCGTTTGAGGTCAAACAGGATGGCCGGGTAGTGCACACTTTCCAGACCGACGAACAAGGGCGCTTTCGGGCGGAATTGAAGCCCGGCCACTACACGATCGTGAGGAAAGATTGGAGCAGCGCAGTCGGCTCCTACGGACCATTCGAGGTCGACGTTGCCCAGGGCAAAATGAAATCCGTCGCATGGAAATGCGACACCGGTCTCAGGTAGCGGCCGGCTATTCGCCCTCTGGCGTTTGGGACGAAATCAGGGCGACCCCGAGTGCGGCTTCGGCGAGGTAGAGGGCGCGCGCGGTTTTTGGATAGTCGGCGAGCTCTTCCGTCGCAGCCCGCGCCAGCTGGGGCCCGAAACGCCCGAGAAGCGACTGCCAGCGCGGATTTATCAGCCCCATTAATCCGTCTCCGATCAGGAAAAGCGCGCCCAGCTGAATCAAGCGGCGGGTCATCAAATTGTTGGTCATCGAGTTGTATCGAGTGCTCGGCCCGAACTTTCAACCGGATCGCTGCTCTTCACCCGGAGTGGCATCACTGTTCCAGGCCGCGGGCAAAGTCATCGCTCGATTTCACCCGCTGTTCCGCTTTATTGTTCTCGAGCGTCTGCTGATCGATGGGCGGCCCCATGGCACAGCCGGGTTGGAACAGAATGACAGCAAGGCAGAGGAGTAAAAAGATCCGCTTCATAAAATGTCGGTTAACTTGCCCCGTAACGAAGACCAATCCACCCGGAATTTCCGTACCCCTGGGCGAGCAAAGGTCAGCCCCTGGCCAGATCGTCGGCCCCGAGGACCAATCGGGCCACCCGCTCGCCGCGACGGAGCGCCTCCACGATCTCCGGCACGTCGGCGACGGTGACTTTGCCATAAAAGAAATGATCCGGTTCGACCAGGATCGTCACACCGCTCGCACATTGATCGAGGCAGCCGCTGGTGCAGGCCCGCGCCTTCAGGGTGCCCAGGCCGGCGGCGGCGAGCTGCTCCTTCAGGGCCTGCCGCACCGCGTCCGAGCCGCGCGCGCCGCATGAGCCGCGGGGATCATCTTCGGCACGCTGATTGGTGCAGACGAAAAGATAACGCTCGCGCAGCGGCATGACGATGGAGCTTTAGGGAGATCTAATCGCAGGGTTTCGGAGCAGGCACTCGCTTCCCTCCCCCAGGACAGCTAAGCGGGAGCGTGCGCGCCCTGCTGATGGTACTCCACCAGGCGAAAGCCCCAGCCGATGAGGGTCGCCAGTTCTTTGTCGCGCGCTTTTTTGCCGTCGAGAAACTTTTGCACCTTCTCCTTCAGCGCGGGTTGTTCCTCGGTTTCGTCGAGGATTTCGAAAATCTCCATCGACAAAAGCCAGTCGTTAGGGTGCTCGGCCTGCTGCGTTTCCCAAATCTCGCCCAGCCGTTCGTAGCCGGTCTTGCGGGTGCGGATGTCGCGCACCTGCTGGTACAGACTCTCGAGTTTCTTCCGCTTCGCATCGGAGGGATGCTTGATCGTGCGTTCCTTCGGGACGAGCGCGACTTCGCTGTAGGCGTCCTTGTCCGCGGCGCCGTTAAAGACCGAGACGATCTTCTCGCTCACTGCCATGTCATAGGTTCCCCAGGCCGGATCGAACAGGATCTTGTCGCCGAGCTTCGCGGTGCAATCAGAGAACGATACGAGCAGGAGCTTGCCGTCGCGACGCAGGATCTTCTCGATCTTGCCCTCGACCGTCACGCCACTTTCAAATTCCAGGCGCGCCGTTTTCCCTTCGTTCAGTTCGGTTTCTTTCCAGGCGCCGATCGGCGAACCGAACCCGTCCTTGTGATAATCGCGTCCGTGGCCGGCGAGTTCCTTCTGCTGACAAGCGAGCGAGCTCGGCCCCGTGCTCCGCAGATAGATCGGCTGGCCGCTGGCATCGGTCAGCACCTCGGTGAACACGCCCGAGACCTGCAGTCCCGACGAGTATTCGCAGGTCGTCACATTCTTGCACTCGATCGCCTTCCGGATTCCCTCGCTACCGCCGACCTTGAACGCCATCTGGCTGGCGAATTCCTCGAGCACGTCGCGCAGATGCTGGAAGTCGCGACAGACGAAAAGCTGCGGCTGTTTCGTCGTGATATCGAAGGCCGTCTCAACCGCTTCAATCGAGTAGGAAAGTTTTTTTACATGCGACTCGAGGCAGCTAACCGACTCTCCGATCGAGGAAAGCAGCCCCGCGCCATAAATCTTCGGCTGTTCCAGCGTCCCGATGAGACCGTATTCCACAGTCCACCAATGCAGCCGCGAGATCAGCGCCATCTCCGAGGGTTCGCCGAGATTCTGCTGACGATCCTCCACCTTCTTCGTCGCCGCCTCCACCTCTTCCGGCGCCGAGTCGGGGAGTTCCTTCAAAATCGAGAGATGCCGGATCGCTTCATAAAGCTCGAAGTCCTTTTTCGACGACATCGCCTTCGCGCCGATTTCGCCGAAACGCTGGAGGTAATCGGAGTATTCACGATCGACAATGATCGGCGCGTGCCCCGCCGCTTCGTGCACGATGTCGGGCGCGGGCGTGTATTCGATGTGATTAAGCTGTCGCATGTCGCACGCGATCACGAGCACCTTGTAGGCTTGAAATTCCATGAACGCCGCCGGCGGGATAAAGCCGTCCACCGCCACCGCGCCCCAGCCGATTTTCCCGAGGATCTCGTTCATCTCGTCGATCCGGGGAATGCGCTCGAAAGAAATGCCGGTCTCGAGCA
>JALYQE010000280.1 GCA_030855965.1 Verrucomicrobiota bacterium
TTCCCGTAGCGATCGCCCCAGAAGGCATCTTCCAGCGGCATCGTCGCCTTCGCGCCCGCCTGCACCGCTTGCGCGAAGAAGGCGTCCGCGTCCTCGACATAAAGATGGATCGTGACCGGCGAGCCCTTGAGTGATTTCGGGCCAAACGCGCCCCACTGCGGCAATTCGTCGTTCAACATGATGACCGAATCGCCGATGCGGATGCTGGCGTGCATGATTTTGCCGTCGGCGCCAGGCAGACGGCTCAGTTCGACCGCGCCGAAGGCTCGTTGATAGAACACGATCGCTTGCGCCGCGTCGGCGCAAATCAGATGCGGCGTGACGGTATGCATGCCGGCCGGGATTCGTTCCACGCCGGTCCTGTTTTCTTCTTTCGTCGATGTGCTCATGATTTTTGGCCCTCTCTTCCCCGGGATTGAATGATTTCAAATAAGACAACGATCGGCCCGCCAACAACCGGACAGAGCGTCGCCCGATATTTACAGTTGGCGCATCCGGCTTTTTCCGGCAATCTCGGGGCCGGCAGAATGATCTGACAGCGATGAGCAGCAAAGTAGCAAATTTGATCGCGGTCGAACTGGGCGTGCTGATCGCGCTCATGGCCTGGCTTTCGTTTTCCAATCTTCGGAGCGTGCAAAGCCCGGCGATCGCGCAGGAGCCGACGCGGCTGGTCGATTCTTTTGCAACGGTCGCGCCGGTGCGAAAAACGAGAATTCGCCCTCCGGTCCCGGTCGATTACCGGAGCGAGCTCGCGCCGGCCACGCCACTGGAAGAAGAACCGCTCCAACCCGGGCCGGAGTACGAACAGGCGTTGGCAAATGAGCCCTACGACGATGGCGGCGTGAACGCCGGTTACATCACTGCGACCTCGCCTTCCTACGCCGTGGTCGGAGAGCAACCGCTGCTGGCCTCGGATTGTTTTTACCCTCCGGTCAATCAATTTCGATACTATCCCCAGTCGACCGCGTTCGTCGTCGTCTCCAACTCCCGCACTTTCAACCGCCGGCCGCGCTCGCCGCATCGTCCACAGAGCGTGCCGACGATGACACATCGGCGGCCGCCAAATATCCACCGGCCGCGCGGCGGCGGGCGCACCGTTGCTCCTCGCCCGCAAACCCGTCAACAATCTCTACGCCCTCAACCAAGACCCAGGCCTCGCCAGATTCCCTAGCCTCTCCCGGGACAGCGCCTAACACCAACCTATGAAAATCATTCACCTGGCATTCGCCGCCACCTTCGGGGCCGGCTGCGCGCTTTCTGCGAGCGCACAGCAGCCCGATCCTGAGGTCACTACCACCACCACGACGGCCGTCGCGGCCAGCCCGGCCGCCAGTCCCGCCACTAAACCCGTCGCGAGCCCGGAGCCGAAGAACGCCGAGCGCAGGGAACGCCGGCGCGAACGTCGGCAGGAACACCGCCGCAATTTTGGAGGCAACAATCGCAACGGCACCGTCGCCGAACAGGAGGCGGAGCGGCAGGCGAACCACCGCGAAAGACGGCAGCAGCGCCGCGGCCAGCGCGCCGAGCGCACCGATGCCCAGTCGCAAACGGAAGAGCCGGTCAAACCCGCCAAAGCCACCCCGTCGCCCGCCGCCGAGTAAAAGGCAGGCCCAGCCTAACGACCCCGCGCGCCTGTCCCGCGTTCGTTAGGGGCGCTTTGCCCGGCTCCCGAGAAACCCGCCGCGCCCGGCGCCGATCGGGTCCTTTTCCGGGCGCAAATCGCGCAGCTTGGAGAGCGGCCGGGTCTCAACCTGTTCCGGCAAGTTCTCTTCCGGGCTTTCGCCCCGGTTGTCTTTGGTTTCAGCCTCCATCATTGATGATTTTGATTGCTTTAGTTTTGCCCGTCAAGATTTCCGCTTTCCTTCACATGCCGGCCGGGTGTCGCGCGGCGTAGCCGCGGGTGTCGCGCATATCGGCATGCCAGCGCGGGCCGGTGTTGCCGCCGTTTTGGAAATCGGTCGTGTCCAGCCGCAGCCCGGCGATGACCGCAAAGGTATGCCCCCGCCGCGCGTAAATCGTGATCCAGCGCCCGCGGCCCCGTTCGCCGTAGCGCATGAGATCGCTCGAGGGAAGCGGCGCGGCGATCGCCCCGGCGCCGTGCAGGGCAAAGGAAACCGTTCCGGAACAATCGTAACCGCGATCGTAAAACGACCCGTGGCCGCCGCCCCAGGTGTAGGGCTTGCGCATGAGAGAGTTTGCCGCCCAGATCGCGGTCTTCACCCGTTGCGGCGCACGGCTCGGTGCGCAGGCGATTCCGCGCCGCAGGATAGCGCGGCTCCCCGCGACCGTCGGGCCTTTGCCAAATCTTTCCGGGACGCTTTCGATTTCGGCGTCCTGGTTCTCCGAGTCCTCTTCTTCTTCCCCGGCCTCGGAATCGAGCGGGGGCGCGGGGCGCCCGCGCGGCACGACGTAAGCGAAGTGGACCGGCTTTTCCTCATCGACCGGTTCCGCACGGAGAATCTCGTGGCCGCGCCGCGCGACCTTGATGGGCGCGGTCACAAGAACGGCCACCGCTCGCGGAGCGTGCGACACGATCGGGTCGGCGACGGTATGCACCACCGAGCGCGCCACCAGGAAAGGCTGGAGGGCGACCTTGATCGGGTTCGCTTTCCGCTCCCGGCGAGTGCGCGCATCTGCCGACGGCAGCGCAGGCAAGAGCAGGAGCGCGATCGCGCCCAGGATCGCGGCTCGTTGCAGGATGAATTTTCCCTGGCCCGGCGTTTGCACGCCTCCTAAGAGAAGCTGTTCTCGCGCCAGCCCGGCAGATTTTCCTGCCGGGCGCTAATTGCATCGACAGCAGAGGGAAACCACGCATTTTTGCAGGCGAACGGAGTTCCACTGGTGGATTTGAGGAAATTTTTTGCCGAATTGCAGCGGCGGCACGTCTATCGCGCGGCCGTCCTCTACACCATGACGAGCTGGCTCCTCATCCAGGTCGCGACCCAGGTTTTCCCTTTTTTCGCCATCCCCGACTGGGTCGTTAGGCTGATCATCCTCCTGCTCGTGGCCGGGTTCCCGATCGCGGTCGCGCTCGCCTGGGCCTTTGAGCTGACCCCGGAGGGGATCGTGAAAACCGACGAGGTCCCGGCCGGGAAATCGACCGGCTGGCCACTCGTCCACCGCATTTACACCGGCGTCATCGGGATCCTGGCTATTGCGATTGCCTTTCTTCTCTACCTCCGTTTCTCGAGCACTCACCCCGAGCCGGCCGACGGCATCTCGGCCAAGAGCATTGCCGTTCTTCCCTTCGAGAACTACAGCGCGGAAAAAGAAAACTCCTATTTCGCCGACGGCATCCTCGCCGACCTGCTGACCAACCTGGCCAAGATCCAGGCGCTGACCGTCATCAGCCGCACGAGCGTGATGAAATACCGCGACGTGGAGAAGCGCGACATCAGGGAAATCGGCAAGACCCTGGGCGTGGCCACCATTCTCGAAGGCAGCGTGCGTCGGGAGAAGGACCGGGTCGTGGTCAACGTGCAGTTGATCGACGCGGAGCGGGACCGCCATCTTTGGGCCCATCGCTATGATCGCACCATCCAGGATTCGTTAGGCCTGGAAGGCGAACTCGCGACCGAGATCGCTGATGCCCTGCGCGCCCGTCTCACCCCCGAGGAAAAAGAGCGGGTGGCAAAAATACCGACCCAGAATGCGGAAGCCTATCTCCTCTATTTGCAGGCCCTGCCGCTCGAGCAGGGACCGGACACTCTGCTCCAGGATTACCGGAAGGCGGTCGATCTCTACAGCAGGGCGATCGCGCTCGATCCCCAGTTTGCCCTCGCCCGCGCGCATCTCGCCTCGACCTGCGCGGAGATTTTCCATTTCCATGAACCACTCGACACCTGGAAAAATCGCGCCCGGAGCGAAGCCGCAGCCGCTCTCCGCCTTCAGCCGGATTTGGGCGAAGCGCACTTCGCCCTCGGGCAATGCACTTATTGGTTCGATGAGGATTACGAACGGGCCCTGGCCGAATTCGCCATCGCGCAACGCGCCTTGCCTAACGACAGCAACATCGGCGCCTACGTCGCCGCCATCCGCCGCCGCCAGGGCCGCTGGGACGATGCGCTCGCCACTTATCAGCGAATGGAAAAACTCGATCCCCAGAATCCGAACATCATTCGCAACCTCGTCTTCACCAACACCTCGATGCGGCGCTGGCCGCAAGCCGCCCAGGCCGCCGCCCGTTTCCGCGCCGTCGCGCCCGATTCCGTAGTCGCAAAAATCCAATCCGGTTACGTCGAGTTCCTCTGGAAAGGCGACCCCGGCGCCTTGCGTCCGTGGCTCGCGAACATTCCTCCCGGCAACGATCCCGACGGCGTCGTGACCTGCGCCCGCTGGGAAGATGCGATGCTGCGGAGCGATTTTGCCGCGGCCGATCAGGTCCTGGCGCAGGCGGCGCCAAACGAATTTTCCTATCTCAACGGCGGGCTCCAGCCGAAGAGCTTTTTCCTCGGAATGACGGCCGTGGCGCGGGGAGACCAGGGCGCGGCAGCGCAAAACTTCACCGCCGCCTTGCCGGCGTTTGAAAATGCTGTGCGGGAGGCGGCCGAGGCCGCCGATCGCCACGCCAACCTCGGCTTGCTCTACGCTTTCATGGGGCGAGAGGCCGACGCCATTCGCGAAGGCCGGCTCGCCGTGCAGCTCAAGCCGGAAGCGAAAGACGCTAACGACGGCGCGATCATGCTTTGCTATCTCGCGCTCATCTACGCGCGAGTCGGCGAAGTCGACCAGGCGATCCCGTTGATTGATCAATTGCTGAAAACGCCCGGAGCTGTCGACAGCGTCAATTACA
>JALYQE010000299.1 GCA_030855965.1 Verrucomicrobiota bacterium
CACCACAAAGCCAAGCTGACCGACGAATCGCTCGAGCAGGCGGTCAAGCTTTCCGAGCGTTACATCACCGGCCGGTTTTTGCCCGACAAAGCGATCGACGTCATGGACGAAGCCGGCGCCCGCGCCCGGATCAACGCCATGACCCGTCCGCCCGACGTCAAGGAAATCGAAAAAGAGATCGAGGAGATCCGGGCTGAGAAGGAAGCCGCGATCAAGGCGCAGGATTTCGAGAAAGCCGCTGCCCTTCGGGACAAGGAGAAGCAGGCCAAGGAAAAATTGGAACGCATTCTCGGCGAATGGCGCGAACAGCGCGAAGAGAAGGAAGTGCTCGTCACCGCCGAGGACATGATGCACATCATCTCGAAGGTGACCGGGGTGCCGCTCCAGAAAATGGAGCAAAAGGAAACGGCGAAACTTCTCGCGATGGAAGCCGACATCAAACAGCGCGTCATCGGCCAGGACGAAGCAGTCACCGCGATCAGCAAAGCACTCCGCCGTTCCCGCGCCGACCTGAAAGATCCCAAACGCCCGATCGGTTCATTTGTCTTCCTCGGCCCCACCGGCGTCGGCAAAACTTTCCTCGCCCGCACCCTGGCCGAGTTCATGTTCGGCGACTCCGATGCCCTCATCCAGATCGACATGTCGGAGTATATGGAAAAATTCACCGCCTCGCGCTTGATCGGCTCGCCCCCCGGCTACGTCGGTTACGAGGAAGGCGGCCAGCTTTCGGAAGCCGTTCGGCGCCGGCCCTACTCGGTCGTGCTTTTCGACGAAATCGAAAAAGCGCACCCCGACGTGATGCATCTCCTGCTCCAGATTTTGGAAGAAGGAAAAATCACCGACTCGTTAGGCCGAAAGATCGATTTCCGGAACACGATCATCATCATGACCTCAAACGTCGGCGCCGAATTGATCAAGCGCCAGACGACGATGGGCTTCGGCGCGTCGAACCGCGACGAGGCCAACTATGAAGTGATGCGGGAGAAGATTCTCGATGAAACGAAGCGTGTCTTTAAGCCGGAATTTCTCAATCGGCTCGATGAGATCATCGTCTTCCACACCCTTGAGAAACCCGACCTGCTCCAGATCGTCGACCTCGAGGTGAACAAGGTGAAGCGTCGCCTCCAGCTCAAGGAAATCGAGATCGCGCTCGACAACGCGGCCCACGAATTTGTCATCGAAAAAGGTTACGACCCGACCTATGGCGCGCGGCCGATGCGGCGCGCGGTCGAGCGTTACCTCGAGGATCCGCTCGCGGAAGAGTTGCTCAAGGGCACCGTCAAGGCGGGCGATCTGGTGCAGGTGACAGTGGAAAACGCCAAGCTCGTTTTCAAAGTCGCCGCGCCGCACGACAACGCCGCCGCCAGCGCGTAACGCTCCGTCCCGGCCGCCGGATCGAATCGGCGTTACGCCCGCGGATGGGCATCGGCGTAAGCCTTCTTCAGACGCTCGGTCGTGACGTGGGTGTAAATCTGCGTCGTCGAAAGACTGGCGTGGCCTAACAATGCCTGGACGCTGCGCAGATCCGCGCCGTTGTCGAGCAGATGGGTGGCAAAACTGTGACGCAGCTTGTGCGGACTGAGCGCAATCGGGATCGAAGTGTGGCGCAGGTAACGTTTCAGGATCAACCAAATCGAACGCGGGGAAATCCGGCGCCGCCCTTTGTTCAGGAAAAGCGGGCCACTGTGCACGTTGGCGGCCGCGCGATAGCGCGAGACGGCTTCGAGCGCGGGCGCGCCGATCGGGCAGACCCGTTCCTTGCGCCCTTTCCCAAGGACGCGGACCGATTCGGTGTAAAGATCGAGGTCGTTCACATTGAGCGAGGCCAGCTCGGCCAGGCGGAGGCCGCTGCTGTAAAAAACTTCCATGATCGCGGCGTCGCGCTGCGGCATCCAGACCGGCGCGCTCTTCGGCTTTTTCACCCGCAGCGGGGCGGCGAGGAGCTCCGCGATCTGCGTCTGGGTGAGCACGAGCGGGAGCTTCTTCTCCGCTTTCGGGAGTTGAATCTCGCGCACCGGATCTTTCGTTAGGCGATTCCGCCCCACGAGGAAGCGATAAAAGCTCCGGAGCGCGGAAAATTGCAACCGGATGTAGGAGCGGGCCTGTTTCCGCTTCATCAGCTCGAAAAGATAATCGCGAAAATGCTGTGCGCTGCATTGCCGCCAGCCGGGCGCGCCGATCTGCGCCTGAAAATCGCGCAGGGCGGCGCGATAGATGCGCAGGGTGCGGGGCGAGGCGTTGCGCTCGACCTCGAGAAAACTCAGGAATTCCTCGGCGAGTTTGTCTTTCATTGTAGACGCTTCGCTCCGCGAAGCGCGGTGCAAAATTCGGGGGGCAACGAGAGGTGGCGGCTCGCGCCTCCCAGCGGGAGGCGTCGAGAGAATCCTCGCCCGCGCCTAGTCTGGTTTTTCGATTTTATACCGGTTGTCACCCGAGCCGCTGTATTGGCTTCTGAAAATCGGTGGCGGATTGGTCGAGATCAGTTCGTAGCCCTTGAGGACAAACTCCGGGTAAATGCCGTTGCTTGCCGGTTCGTAGACTTTGTCGCCGCTGAAAAATCCGTTGAGCCTGTATTCGTAGCCGTTGTCGAAGCCGAAATTTATCTGTTCCCGGTCGGGCGCGAGCCGCTGGTTTTCGTTCAGCATGACCAGTTGCGCGCTACTCCAGGGCTGACCCGGCCGGCGCACGTAGCCCCAGAATTTGTAATCCCGTTTGTAATAGCGGCGCCCGATATAGTAGTCGCCCGGCGGCTCGGCCTGAATGCGCTGGTGCATCGCGATCCGCGCCTGCTGGATCCCTTCCGGCATCGTCTGGCAGCCGGCGAAAAAAACGAGACTAACGAGGAGCGCTTTAGACGGGTGAAATTTCATCAGGCGAAATGGATGGCATCATCTATCGCAGCTTGGCCGCTCCCGCAATCCGGCGGTCGCTCCCGCGCTGCGGGCGCGAATTGAGTTTTGCATCGCTCGCCCATGCTGGTTAGACTGGCGCTCGTCATCATGATCGAACTCGAAGTCTACGCGGCCGGAGTGCGCGACTTGAACAAGATTCTGGAGCTCGATCATCAGCTCGAGGCGGTCGCTGGGCTGCGTTACAAGGTCGATAGCAACCACGATATCGTCTATCTCGAGCTCGACGAGCCGACCATCACAGTGCGCGAGATCCGCAGCATTTTCTCGAAGCTTGGATTCGAGCCGCGTTTCGTGGGGGAGATTCCACCGGAGCTGCGGCCGCGCTCCAAGACGCAGCTTCTCAGTGCCTGATCCGCGAGGCGCGCGGCGCGCCGTTGCTCCGGATTGAATCACATGCTTCTCCGCTTTTTGACCGGCGTCGGGTCGGTTGTTCTCTCGCTTTTCATCTATCTCGGCGAACTCGTCGTGCTGGCCGCAGAAGCCGTGCGCTCGGCCGTCACCCACCGGATGCGCTGGCGGCTCTTCCTCCGGCAAATGGTCGACATCGGGTTGCTCTCGCAACTGGTTGTCGTGATCACCGGCGGATTTACCGGCGCGGTTTTCGCGGCCCAGACTTATTTCCAGTTTAATAAACTTGGGGTCGCATCCGGGGTCGGCGCGGTCGTTTCGGCGGCGCTTTTCCGCGAGCTCGGACCGGTGCTGACCGGCTTGATGGTGACCGGCCGGGTCGGCGCGGCGATGTCGGCCGAGATCGGCACGATGAAGGTAACCGAGCAAATCGACGCCCTGCGCGCGCTCGCGGTGCATCCGGTCGATTACCTGGTCGTGCCGCGGATGCTGGCGATGATGATCTCGATGCCGTTGCTCGTGGCGGAATGCATCTTTTTCGGGCTGGTCGCGGCTTACCTCGTCTCGGTCAACCTGCTCGACATCAGCGGGCCTTATTACATCGCCAACATGGTGCGCTGGACGCTGATGCGCGACATCATCATGGGCCTGACGAAAGGGTTTTGCTTCGCCATCCTGATCGTCTTCATCAGTTGCCACAAGGGGCTGCACAGCCGCGAGGGCGCGGTCGGCGTCGGCCGCGCCACGACGGAGGCGGTGGTCAATTCCTCCCTCGCGATTTTGATCTCGAATTTTTTCCTGACCATGTTTCTCAACGTCATTTTTCCCGCCGGATGGCAATGACCCAGCCAGCCCGCGCACCCGCCGCCGGGAGCGAGCGGAAGAGCGCGCCGATGATCGCAGTGCGCGGCTTGAAAAAGCGTATCGGATCGCAGGAGATTTTGCGCGGAGTCGATATCACGGTTGGAACGGGCGAGACTTTCGTCATCATCGGCCGGAGCGGCGGCGGAAAGAGCGTGCTCCTGAAAAACCTCATCGGGCTGATGCAGCCTAACGAGGGCGAAATCTGGATCGACGGCCAGAACATCATCGGCCTCGGCGAGCGCCAGCTGGCCAGCATCCGGCGCAAGGTCGGCATCTTGTTTCAAGGCGGCGCGCTCTTCGATTCCATGACGGTGGAAGAGAACATCGCCTTTCCCCTGCGCGAAGCGGGCGAGCGCGACCAGCAGGTCATCGCGCAAAAAATCGCCGAGATGCTGGAAGTGATCGAACTCGAGGGGCAACAAAAAAAGATGCCGGTCAATCTGAGCGGCGGCATGAAAAAGCGGGTCGGCCTCGCTCGCGCCATCATTAACAAGCCCTCCTGCATTCTCTACGACGAGCCGACGGCCGGGCTCGATCCGGTGGTGTCGGACAGCATTAACCGGCTCATTCGCCGGCTGCAGGAGCGCTACCACGTCACCAGCGTGGTCGTGACCCACGACATGAAAAGCGCCTTTCACGTCGGCGATCACATCGCCTACCTGCACGAGGGGCGAATTTACTTTTACGGGACCCCGGCGGAAATTCAGGCTTCGCCGGACCCGCTCATCCAGGACTTCTTAATCGGGCGCGCCTCCCGCGCGGACTAACGACATGAACGAACAGGATCGCGGCTTGGAATTGAAGGTGGGGATTTTTGTGACGATGGGTCTGATCGTCCTGGCCGCGCTCGTGGTGCAGTTCGGCCGGCTCGGCGAGGGCTTCAAGAAATACTACAACCTGACCGTTCATTTTTCCGACGCGAGCGGTTTGCTCAAGAATTCCGACGTCCTGATGGGCGGCGCCAAGGTCGGCCAGGTGGCGGGCGCGCCGCGCCTGGTCACGGTCGGGCGAGGGGTCGAGGTGCCGCTGAAGATTTTCGATTTCGTGAAAATTCCGTCCGGCAGCTCGTTCACCGTCGGCAGCTCGGGATTGTTAGGCGACCGCTTCGTCGCGATCTTCCCGCCGACCGATAAACCGGCGGGCTACATCGCGAAAGGGGCGCGGGTCGAAGGCGCACGCGAGAAAGGGCTCGACGACATCACGAAGGAGGGCGGGGCGTTGGTCAAGGAACTGCGCGGGACGGTGGCGAAAATCGACACCGCGGTGAGCAAACTGAATGAAGACGCGCTTTCCAAACCCAACATGGATCACCTGAAGGAAACTTTCGAGAACCTGAGCAAGGCGAGCGCAGCTCTCTCTGAGTCGTCGAAAAAGATCGAAGGCGTGATTGCAAAAGCCGACGGCACGATGGGCTCGGCGAAGGAGGCGGCGGACAAAATCGAGGCGGCGGCCGGCGATGCCCAGAAGACCGTAGAGGCGGCCACCCGGGTCCTGAACGAAGCCACGAAAGGGGACGGATTGGTCCCATTGTTGCTTACGAATGAAGCCGTGGCGAACGACCTGCGCGCTCTTATTAGTAACCTGCGGCGGCACGGCGTGCTTTTCTATCGGGACAGCGCGGCCAAGCTTGCGCCGCCGCCGGAAAACACGCCCGCTCCGCGGCGCCGCTCCAATCGTTAGGCCAGCATGACACCGCTCCTGACTGTTAACCTGCTCCGGATCCTCTTCGTCACTTTTTGCGGCGTGGTCGGCTCGCTCGTTACGGTCGAGATGCAGGCCGACGCGATTCCCGGGACGCTTATCGGCACGCTCTTCGGGCTCGTTCTGGTCCTGGCCGATCGGCTCCTGAAAGGCCTCTCCCTGCGCGCTTTTTCCTCGGCCACGCTCGGGCTGCTCTTGGGTCTGTTTTTGGCCAACCTCCTCATCGCCTCGCAGCTCCTGCGTTATCAGTCGGAAGAAACGCAATGGATCGCCCGCCTGGTCGTTTACTGCACCTTTGGCTACCTCGGCACCATGCTCGCGATGCGCAGCAGCCGCGACGAATTCTCTCTGATTATTCCGTATGTCCGTTTTGCCCGCGAGACGACCCAGCATGAGCCGCTCGTCATCGACACCAACATCATCATCGACGGGCGCATCGCCGATCTTTGCGCGACCGGCTTCCTCAGCCGCTCGCTCATCGTGCCGCGTTTTGTTCTCGGCGAGCTTCAACTGCTGGCGGATTCGCACGACTCGATCAAGCGCGAACGCGGCCGGCGCGGGCTCGACATTTTGAATCAACTCCAGCAATCGCGCGAGATCGACCTCACGATTCACGACAGCGGGCTCGACGAAAGCGATCTCCAGGTCGACACCCGGCTCATCCGCGTCGCGCTTGTCCTGCAGGCGCGGCTGCTGACGAACGACCAGGCGCTCGGAAAAGTGGCGCGCTTGCAGCAGGTGCCGGTCTTGAATTTGTCCGATCTCGCTCATGCGCTGCGGCCAATCGTGGTGGCGGGCGATGAACTGGAGTTGAACCTGGTCAAGGAAGGCCGCGATCATCATCAGGCGGTCGGTTACCTGGCGGATGGAACGATGATCGTGGTGAATCAGGGGCGGCCCCATATCGGGCGGGTCGCGACGGTCGTCGTCTCGAGCGCGCTCCAAACCGGCGGTGGTCGGCTCATTTTTGCGGAGCTGAAGGAAAACGCCCGCGTCCGCGCCGCGCTGCAAGTTTTGTAGACGTTTCGCTATGCGAAACTTCTATAACCCGACGGCGCTTCGCACGCGCGTCATCACGACATCCGCGATTGCGTTAGCGCGCTCCGCCCCCCGGGCCAGGACGTCGTCGATGTAACCCGGCTGCGCCAGGATCTCCTCCCGCCGCGCGCGCATCGGAGCGAAAAACTCCCAGAGCTTCTCGAAAAGCTGCTTCTTGAAATCGCCATAGCCCGTCCCCCCCTTTTCGCAGGCGGCCCGCATCGCGCCGGCTTCTTCCGGCGTCGCGACTAACGAATAAAGCTGGTAGATCGAAGAACCCGCCGGGTTCTTCGGCGCCTCGACCGGCGTGGAGTCGGTCATGATGCTCATGACCCGTTTCCGCATTTCCTTTTCCTCCGCGAAAATCTCGATCGTGTTGCCGTAGCTTTTGCTCATCTTCTGCCCGTCGAGACCGGGCACGGTCTGCGTCTGCTCGTGAATTCGCGGCTCGGGCACACGCAGGATTTCGCCGTAGGTCTCGTTCATCTTGATCGCGAGATCGCGCGTGATCTCGACATGCTGTTTCTGATCGCGACCGACCGGAACGACGTCGCTGTCGTAGATCAGAATGTCCGCCGCCATCAGCACGGGATAGGAAAAGAGCCCGACCGAAGCGGGCAGCCCGCGCGCCACCTTATCCTTGTAGGAGTGGGCCCGTTCCAGGAGGCCCATCGGCGCCACCGTGCCCAGGATCCAGGCCAGCTCCGTCACCTGCGGCACATCGGATTGGAGAAAGAGCGCCGCCCGTTCCGGATCGAGGCCGCAGGCGAGAAAATCGAGCGCCACGCGCCGGCTATTTTCCCGCAGGACGACGGGATCACGCAGACTCGTTAGGGCATGATAATTGGCGATGAAATAGAGCGCTTCGCCCTCGGCCTGGAGCATAATCGCGGGCAGCATCATGCCGAAATAATTGCCGATATGCAGGACGCCGCTCGGTTGAATGCCGGAAAGGATGCGCATGGAAAGTGGCCCGACTTTCCACGCTGGCCGGGAAAGGTTCAACCGCCAATGGCGGGCGAGGAAAAGTTGTCACCCGGAGGACCGAGATCTGAGGCGAATGCGTGCGCCTGCGTCCCGCGCGTCGGGGCACGAAGCATGCTCAAGAGAAAGTATGTCCGTGGGGTCATTCATCTTGTTGATCGGGGTTTCCCTCCTGGTCACCGTTTTGCTCTCGCGCCGCTGGCATTTCCTGCGCCGGCGACTACAACCCGGCGTCCCGATTGTTTATCGGATGGCGGAAAATTCGAGCCGGCCTCCCGGCCCGGAGGCGAGGGACATCCGTCCGGCCGAGCGGGGCGATCTTTATTATTTCCTGATCGAGAAATACTGGCGGGTGGAGCAGGTGCTCGAGGACGGCAGGATCGTGGCGGTGACGCCGCTCATGGAACACCACCTCCTGCGCCCTGACGATCCCAATTTGCGCCGGGCCAGTCTCCTGGAACGGCTTCGTCACGGCGCGCGTTTCCCGCGTCTCGCCAGCGGATTCCCTTTGCCCTAACGACCGCTGCCCAGCTTGGAGGCGAGAAAGGCCAGGACGCCGCTCTTGATCTGCGTCCAGTTGGCAAAGGAGTGGAGCTTGCCCGCGACCGTAATCGCGGTGTAATCGCGCACCCCGTTCGAAACGAGATGCGTCACCATGTCGTCGAGTTGCGCCGCCGGCATCAGGTCGCCCGCGGAATCGACCAGATAAAGTGGAGCCACTGTATTGTTCACAATTCAGGCGGGGGAAGCCGCACGCAGGGAAACGGTGTCGCTCGCCGGGACCCCGACGTAATTCGTCACCGCGGCGATAAAGAAACTCATACTGGAATCGTCTCTGAAACCAGAAAAGTCATACGCGCCAGAAATCCCGACCGCGGCATCCAGCGATCCTGACCGGTGATTCCAGTGGCGGCGACCCAGACGGCATGAGTTGCGCCGGCCGATCCGCCGACAGCTCCGACCTTGCCATTGGAGTGGTCGTCCTCGTGCGCCGCCAGCACCGCGAGGTGGATGTCGTTGTATTGATCGGGAAATCTGCCTAACGAGCGCTGACCGGAAGCTTGCCGGGGGGAGCGAGGCGGTAATTGACCGCATAAGCGACCTACCCGGCCGCGGCCAAATCCTGCGCCGCCGTGACGACGCCCGCTTCATTAGCATCGCCGCCGATGAACAATCCGCCGTGAATCATCGAGCACGGCCGGCCACGGGCTCTCCCCGTGGACGTGTAAACCGTCCAGGTCAGCTGCGTGTTATCGCTCGCGATGGCATAAACTTCGGCCGGAGGCGGAGTCGCTCTCGGTTTTGCCTGTGGCGCGGCCTGCGCAGAAGCCACCCCCGCCAGAACCAGGGAAAACAATGCGAGGGATTGTCTGATCATTGTTTTCCTTTCCTTTGGCTGTCGCGCAAAGCGCAGCCATCGTTCCTTGTTGAACCCGTGAGCGGGTGATTTCGTTTCGGACCCGGCGAAGAAGTTGGAGGTTTTTCTTAGCGCCGGATCAGCGTCTGGCTGGAAGTGAGGTTGTAAATTTCCAGCAACCCGATGCCGCTTTCGCCCTCCAGGTCGGACATGAGCGCGGTGTAATTGCCGGCTGGCAGGGTGATGAGAACGGCGGACTCGAGGGCATCGGTGGGGGCCAGCCCGGTCAGCCCGATTTCGCTCGCCTGGGTATCCGACCAATTGTCATTCGCGGAGATGGTTGTGCCCTGGCCATCGATGAGCTGCAGCTGTGGGTTCGGCAACGGATTGCTGAGGCCGGCCGGGAGCGAGGGGCCGAGGCCGCGGAAGAGCAAAGTCTCCGGCAGGTCGCCGCCGATGATGGTGCCCGCAATCATGACGCCTTCTCCGGAATCGATCGAGCCGCGGGTGGAGATGTTGAGCAATTGCGGGGAATGGGCGGCGTCCAAATCGTAAACCTCGACCAGCGCAATGTTCTGCGCGCTGCCGGTGCCTGTGACGATCGCCGTGTAAGCCCCAGGAGCCAGGGCAGCGACGATGGCGGATTCCCTGGAGTCGTTAGGCGCGAGGTTGCTGTCGATGATTTCCTGGGCCTGGCCGCCGGTCATCCAATCGTCGTTCGCAGCCACGATCTGGCCGGTCGAATTCACCAGCTGCAGGCTCGGATCTTGCAGCGCGGAGGCGACCCCGGCCGCGGCCAGGGAGGGCCCGATTGCCCTAACGACGACCTCTTTCAAACCGCCGTTCGGCCCGAGGATAAAACCGCCGATGAGGACACTGTCGCCGGTCGCAGCCCGGCCCCGGGTGGAAAGGTTGAGGAGCGAATTGGGCGTTGCTGTCGGAGAAGGAGTCGCTGTTGGTGTAGGGCTCGCCGTCGGGGTGGGTGTCGCCGTAGGGGTTGGGGTGGCGGTCGGCGTGGGCGTGGGAACGGGCGCGCCGAAATGCGTCGCCAGAAAGGCGAGCGCGCCGGTCTTGATCGTCGCCCAGTAGGCGAACGAATGAAGATTTCCCGCGAGCCTCTTCGACTGATAATTGGTCACCCCCAAGCCATCGAGATGGCTAACCATGTTGTCCAACTGGGCGCCGGGCATCGAGTCGCCTCGCGTGTCGATGAGGTAGAGCGGGGCGACGCTGGAATTCAACACCCAGGCGGGTGAGGCCGCTTGCAGGGCGGCGGTGTCAGATTGCTCCACGCCGACATAATTGGTGACGGCGTCGATGAACGTTTCGAGATTCGGATCGGGGGTGAAATCCGAAAAATCGTAGGCGCCGGAAAGAGAGACACCCACGTCGAGGCGATCGTCTCCGGGCGTGCCGGTCGCGGCCACCCAGGCGGTATGCGTCCCACCCGCCGACCCGCCCACCGACCCTACCTGGCCGTTGCCGCGGGCATCATTTCGCGCCGCCCGAACCGCCAGGTGTACATCGTCGTATTGATCGGGAAATCGGCCGGACGAAGTCTGACCCGGGAGGAAGCCGGGAGGCGCGAGCCGGTAATCGATGGTGAAGGCGATGAAACCCGCGTCTGCCAAATCTTGCGCACATCCAGCCACGCCCGCATCCTCTGGATCCCCGCCCACAAATCGGCCACCGTGGATGACGAGGACAGCCGGCCAGGGCCCCGTGCCAGTCGGCGTATAGACCGTCCATTGCAGCGGCGTCCCGTCGCTTGCGAAAGCGTAGACTTCAGAGGCGGTCGGAGAATTATCGCCAGATCGCCCTGCGAATGACAGCGGGGCGGCGATGCAAAAGGCGCAGAAGAGAAAGAAATGTCTCACGTGACCATTTTCCTACCCGCGAAAAGAGGCCGGCGCCACCGTCAAATCGGTAACTTTTCTGTGACATCACTGTAGCCTGCCACTGGCAAAACGTTTTCCCTCGGCTTAGAGATGGCGGGTGAAAAAACCGCCGCAGCATTTCCATTTCCTCGGGATCTGCGGCACCGCCATGGGTGGAGTGGCGGCGGCCTTGTGCGAGCGCGGCTGCATCGTGACCGGCTCGGATGAAAAAGTTTACCCGCCGATGTCCGATTTCCTGCGCGCCAAAGGAATCGCGCTGAGCGAGCCCTACCGCGCGGAAAATCTGCCTGACGACGCCGAGGTAGTCGTGATCGGCAATGCCATCAAGCGCGGCAACCCGGAAGTGGAGGCGGTCCTGAACCGGAAGCTTTATTACCTCTCGCTCCCCGAGGTGCTGAAGGAATTTTTTTTGCGCGGGAAACACAACCTGGTCGTCACCGGCACGCACGGGAAAACGACGACGAGCGCCCTCCTGGCCTGGATGCTGACCGTCGGCGAAATGGAGCCGGGCTATGTCGTCGGCGGGTTGCCGCGCAACCTCGGGCAAGGCGCGCTCTTCAACGACTCGAAACATTTCGTGATCGAGGGCGACGAATACGACACCGCTTTTTTCGACAAGCGCTCCAAGTTCATTCACTACCTGCCGGAGCTGCTCATCATCAACAATATCGAATTCGATCACGCGGATATTTTCGACGACCTCGCCGCGGTCAAGCTGAGCTTCCGCCGGCTGGTCAACATCGTCCCGCAAAACGGGATGA
>JALYQE010000352.1 GCA_030855965.1 Verrucomicrobiota bacterium
GGTTTGCGTCTCGAGCGTATGCGCGGTTATCCCTTGATGATATTGTGAACCTCGACGATTTCGGGTTGTCCCGGGTCAACGCCTACGTCCTGCATAATAGGCATCAGCGTTTTGCCAAACTCTTCAAAGTTTTCCATCGAATCCCAAATTTCGCTAACGCGGAGTTCTTCTTTGTTCCCGAAGCAAACATGATAAAGTCTGCCCGCCGGCGCACCTGCTCCCGCCGCTTCAAGCCGTCTGATTACCTCGTCATACTTAGCCGCAGTCAATGCTTGCGGCGTGAACCTCATTACAATTGCCATAATTTTCTCCTTTCAAAGTTGTGCCGGACAGAACCGGCAGGGTTTAAGAAACACGTGCTATGTAAAAGCAATTTCATTGCACGTCAACGAATGGGAGCGATAACTGAACCGACACGATTAAAAACCTATCCGCACTTCGCACGTTAAAACTATCTTGAAGATTTATGTTTCACCATTGGTTGCTTGCCGTCACAGGGAAAGTGCCCAACTAGTTATTATACCGCTAAACTGCGGCATAAACCTGAAATAGGAGCAAAATACCGCAAACCTGTCTCAAAAAGGGGCGGATACTGTTGTCGAATTCATTTGAACGGTTCTTCTTTTCTTTATAATACTGCTATTCCAATAACGTTCGTCACCGGCTGGGCGGGCGAGAATCATTTCGAGCGCTGCCTTCCGCCGTTTACGGCGCGGTCCTGCTTCTCGCCGCGATCGCCTATTACATCCTGCAAAGTCTTATCCTGGCCCAGATCGATCCGGGCTCGGCCCTGGCGACAGCGTTTCGACATGACTTCAAGGGCAAGATCTCTCCCATTCTCTACGCGGCCGCGATCGGGTCGCCTTTTTTCGCCCCTGGCTCGCGGCCTGCATCTATGTCCTCGTTGCGCTCATGTGGCTCATTCCCGATCGCCCGGATCGAGCGCACCCTGACGGCACGGGACGCCTGACTCGTTCTCGACCGGATGAATCCGTTTCGCCGGCCGGAACGAACGGTAGATGACATGGATTCGATTAATCAAAATCAGCCGGAAGAGATCACGAAGATCTGCGCCGCCGAAAGGCCATCGCAAAAATCAAGGAACTGGTGGGGAAAGCGCAGACCTGCTTTTTCTGCACCACGAGCGCGGGCGCCGCATCGACCGGCACGCGGCCGATGAGCGTGCAACAGGTCGATGAAGAGGGGAACCTCTGGTTTCTCAGCGCGGACGACAGCCACAAGAACCAGGAATTGGAAGCCGATGCGTCGGTGCAACCCTACTTCCAGGGTTCGGCTCATTCCGATTTCCTGATGCTCAATGGCACCGCCACGATCTCGCGCGACAAAGCGAAGATCAAAGAACTCTGGGAGCCGATCGTCAAAACGTGGTTCACCGAAGGTGTTGACGATCGGCGCATCACCGTGCTCAAAGTAGCGCCTTCGAGTGGCTATTACTGGGACACGAAGCACGGCACGACGGTGGCCGGCGCCAAAATGCTAATCGGCGCGGCAATCGGGAAGACGCTCGACGACTCCATCGATGGCGCCCTGCGCCTCGGCTAAGCCGCCTCAGCGCCGCAACGGTACGGCCACGATCGCCGCTCCCTTGAGATCGGCGGCATCGCTGATCGTCCCGTCGGGTTGATAGTGTCCAACGTAGGAGTTGCCAATCGCATGCAACGCCCCATGCGCAATCGCGCCTGTCGTCGGCTCGTCGAAATCCGGATGATCACTCGATTGCAGCACTGAAAGATGATCAATCCGCTGACCTTCTTCTGTTAGGGCGATCCGCACGACCCGCCCCGGGTTGGTGGTGTTCTGCACCCCAATCAGGTCGCCTTCGTGCCAGTAAAGGCCGTCCATGCCGCCTGTCATCACAGTGTCGGGCTGGGGCACACTCGTCGGCTCGCCCGTCGTCCGATCGACCCGCGCGATCCCGGTCGATGTCGCCACGTAAAGCTTCCCGTTGGCCCCCAGCGCGATGCCGTTCGCACCGCGCAAGGCGCCCTTCGCGCCAAAAGGCGCAAGCGAATCCTCGCCCGGCTTCCTGCGAAAGAGGGTACCGCTCATGGAGTCGGTCACGTAGAGTGTGCCGTCCGGCGCGATCGCGAGATCGTTCAGCTGCATCGCGCCCGGCGCCGGAAAGCGATTCGTTAGGCGCCCTGTCTTCAGATCGTAGCGCACGACCGAATTTCGCCGCTCCCTCTCAGCGCTTTTTTCAAATCCGTTTGTGGTGACTGCGTAGAGATACTTGCGCGCCGGATCGACCGCGAGTCCGAGGATTGGATCGAGCTTATCGGAGGAGCTGGAGAAGTCGCGCGCCTCCCCTTTCCCTCCGACCACGATGACCTTGCGTTGCGCGATGCTGCCGATAAAGAAACGATCGCCCGTCGAATCGAACGCGATGCCCTCGGGAATGAGCTTCGGCTCTCCCAGGCGAAAGGCGACTGGTGCGGCGGGTGTGCGCGGCTCCTCGGTTGCGAGCTCCTCGCGCAGCGCCTGGAAGCGCGGATCGTCCCAGACCGCATCAAATCCGAAATCACGCACCGGGACGAGTCCAAGTTTGCGGCCCTTCAAGCTGCGCAGGAGTGCCAGCGCCGCATCACGTTCGCCGAGATTAATGCGCAGCAGCGCCTCGTAGTAAATCAGCACGCCGTCGGCCGGATACTCTGCCCGCCGAGCCTGAACCCGCGCCAGGCTTGCGCGAGCAGCATCGTCACCCGGAGCGGCAATCCCGGCCAGCGGCGTGGACGCCATTACCGCGCAGACAATTGATAAACCGAGGCGCACGCGGCGCCGGGAAACATAATACCAGCACGCCTCTTTCATGATCATTCTATTCCTGGTTTCATCGCGCACTGCAACTTGTTAATCATCGCGGACGCTCAACTTCTTCCCGAAGATTGCGAGCGCCCCGACAGAACGCAGCTTCGGCTCCCGGAGATTCTCTACTTTAGCCTTCCTACTTTCCACTTTTCTTTCCATGTCCATCCGAATCCTTGTTACCGGCGGCACGTTCGATAAGGAATATAACGAACGCACCGGACAGCTCTTCTTCAAGGACACTCATCTTGCCGAGATGCTCCAGCGCGGGCGCTCTCGCGTGGCGGTGTCCATTCGCACCGTGATGATGGTCGACAGCCTCGAGATGTCCGACTCGGATCGCGCGCTCGTCGTGCAAAACTACCTGCAGTCGGAGGAAGATCGCATCGTCATCACCCACGGCACCGACACAATGACAGGAGACGGCCGCTGCGATCGCTGGCTTACGCGGTGCGCATGCTCAGGAAGAATCCGGGCTTTACCGCCGTGGCAGTGATCGCCCTCGCGCTCGGCATTGAAGCGAACAGCGCGATTTTAGCGTCGTCAACGCCGTCCTCCTGCGGCCGCTGCCTTTTAAAAATCCGGAGCAACTCGTCGCCGTTTGGGAAAATGCTTCGCATTACGGATTCCCGAAGAACACCCCTTCGCCGGCAAACTTTCTCGATTGGAGCCGGCAAAACACCGTCTTCCAGTCCATGTCGGCGATGGCATGGGAAACTTATAATCTGACCGGTATCGGCGAACCGGAGAAGCTCGACAGACGACGCGTCTCCGCGAACCTGTTCGACCTCCTCGGCATTCAACCAAGGCTTGCCGGAGTTTCCTCCCGCAGGAAGATTCGCCCGGCTCGCATGTCGTGATCCTGAGCGACGGCTTGTGGAAGCGGCGGTTCGCTTCTAATCCGCAGATCATTGGTCAGACGCTCAACTTGAGCGGCCAGACCTACACGGTCGTCGGCGTGATGCCGCCTAACGTTGATCTGCCTGGTCTGCCGGATGCGGTGAACTGGCGCGACCAGCTCTGGACCCTGATCGCGTTCTCTACAGAAGAAGCGGCGCGGCGCGGGAGCCATTACCTCGAGGTGATCGCGCGCATGAAGCCGAGTGTAACCCTGGCACAGGCCCGGGCCGAGATGGAAACCATCGCGGCTCGTCGCGCAACAGTATCCGGAGAGCAATCTCCGCATCGGCAGCGCGGTGAACTTGCTTCAGGAAGATTAAACGGCGAGATGCGCCCGGCGCTCCTGGTCTTGCTTGGCGCAGTCGGATTCGTGCTCCTCATCGCCTGCGCCCACCTCGTCAATCTGCTCCTCGCGCAGGATCCGGCGGTGCGGTTATTTTTCAGGACTCGGCCCATTCGGACTTCCTTCATGCTCGGGGCAGCGCGACGATTTCGCGGGACAAAGCCAGGATCAAGGAACTCTGGGAACCGATCATCCAGACCTGGTTCACCGAAGGAGTGGAAGATCCGCGCATCACCGTAATCAAGGTCCAGCCTAACGAGGGTTATTATTGGGACACGAAACACGGGACGGCGGTAGCGGGAATCAAAATGATGATCGGCGCTGCCCTCGGCAAAACGCTCGACGATTCCATCGAAGGGACGCTCCGGGTCTAGCGTTTTGTCCGCTCAAGCGGCGGGGTTCTGGAGGAGATGCTGCAGCGTCGCCCGGACCATGAACTCCGGCTGCGCGCCGGAAAGAGTGCGCGCGGCCGCAAGCTCTTCTCCCTCCCGGCGCAGGAGCATGGCCGGCACTCCGGAGACGCCAAGCTCGACCGCGAGTCTTTCATCCGCCAGGACATGGGCGCGGTGTTTTCCGCTCGTTAGGGCCTCTGCCAAGGCGGCCCGCTCGAGGCCGCAGCCTTCGCCGAGATCGAGCAGGGTTTCGATCTGGCCGATGTCGCGACCTTCCTCGAAAAAGGCGCGAAAGATGGCGCGATGCATGAGGTCGAACTTTCCCTCCGCCCGCGCCTGCTCCGCCGCCTCGAGTGCGAGGCGGCTGCGCGGTTGGACCGGCGGAAGTTTTAACGTCATCCCGCGCTCCCGCGCCATCGGGTAAACGGCGCGGTCCCAGATGTCGACGAGGTAGTCGCCGTGAGGGGGGAGCGTCGGAACCGGTTCGGGCCGCAACTCAAAAGCGCGCCAGCGCAGGGCGATTTCGTCGCCAAACTCCTCCTTCATCCGCCGCAGCACCGGCTCCTCCAGATAGCAAAATGGGCAGACGTAATCGCTCCAAATCTCGATCTGCAGAGCCATGGCCTTTGCCGGACGGCCGGGCGCTCCGGCGCGAGGGGTTCCCCGAGCCAGAGACGGCCGGCGGGCCGCTGCCCTTAAGGATTCGGGGTCGGCGTTTCGCCCGGCATGTTCACGTCCACATCCGGCACAGTCACGTTTTCCTTTTCCGTCGTTATTTTCGGCACGGTCACTTCCTTCTCTTCCGTCTTGACGTTCACGTCGGCGGCGTCGACGTCGTACTTGGGAGGCTGCCCACCTTCCACGTTCACGTCCACGTCAGGAGCTTTGGCGTCCTGGGTCTTCTTCACTTCGCACCCGGTGAAAGGCAATAGCAGCGCCGCGGCCGCGAGACCGCTGAGGATGGAACGGACCGGAGTGTTTAAGGATTTAGTCATCATAAACTTAAGATCGTATCTCAGATTCCGGACGGTCCTGTCTGGTCCGGTGGATTCCTTCCCGCGGCGAGAGCATTTCTGCTCTGCCGGGCGGACCAATCTCGACTCGCTTCGGGCGGCGTTTCATTTATCCATAGCGCATGTCCATCCGCATACTCGTGACCGGCGGCACCTTCGACAAGGAGTACAACGAACGCACCGGTCAGCTCTTTTTTAAGGACACCCACCTCGCCGAGATGCTGCAACGCGGCCGCTCCCGCGTGCCGGTGAGCATTCGCACCGTGATGATGGTCGATAGCCTGGAGATGACCGAGACCGATCGCGCGCTCATCGTGCAGAACTGCGTCCAAGCGGAGGAAAACCAAATCATCGTCACCCACGGCACCGACACCATGACCGAGACCGCCGCCGCCATCGCGGGCGCGGTCATAGGCAAGACGGTGGTGCTGACCGGCGCGATGATCCCCTGGGCCTTCGGCAGCTCCGACGGACTCTTTAATCTCGGGAGCGCGCTCTCTTTTGTGCAGGTTCTCCCGTCCGGGGTCTATATCGCGATGAACGGCAAATGGTTTCCCTGGGATCGCTGCCGCAAGAACCGCGAGCGGGGCGAGTTTGAGGAAATCCCCTAGCGTCTAGAAATCCGGGCGCAGTTTCCAGACGGCGGTTCCTTTCCCATCCGGATCGATCGTGGCGGTGATTTGGTAAAGCCGTCCCAGTTGCACGATCGACTCGAAGGTCTGGTTCCCGGCCGTGATCGGCTGAATCACGCTATAGTATTCGTGTCGTTGCAGGACGAGGATGTTCGGTTTCCGCCATTTGACCGGCTCGGTGAAAATATGGCCGACCGAAGCGCCCTTCAGTGCCGGGTCGTTCTCCTGCCCAGGGGCTTCGCCTAACGACAGCTCGACCCGGCTGAAGGAATCGCCCGCGAGTTGATAAACCGTCGTCTGCTTGCGCTGGACCGGCGGGCGCGGCTTGCTGAACAAATGGCCCGGCTGGTCCGGCAGGTCGATGGAAAGACAGGCGACCCGCTTCGAATCCGGCGACCACAGGACCTCGCCTTCGCGCTCCGCGCCGGTTCCAATGTCATCGGCGGTCAGGTCGCAAAGGACGCGCCCGGTTTTTTGCTCGATCAGCTCGGCCCGCGTCACTTTCGATCCCGCCAACTCGGTCTCGTGGCTGAAAACCTTTCGAATCGCGTAGAGGCCGTTGGGCGAAGGCCAGGCGACCATCTCGCGTGAAAAAAGGAGCGGCGCGGAGAGCGGGAAATCCCGCTGGAACTCCTGCGCTCCGACCGGGTCCCGCGTGGACAGGATGAGGTTCCGCACCATCATCCGATACGCGATCGGCTGGAGGGCGAGAAAGCCGGCAAACTTCTCGTCGCCCAGCAGGTGATAAACCACCGTCGGAACGCCCTGGATACTCTCCGCGGCCGCGCCGTCGGCGTCGTACGCGATCTGAAAAAATTTCTTCAGCGCCTTGAAGTCGCCCCGGGCCGCGCGGCGGGTGTCGCGCGCATAACGAAAACCGTGCCGGCGCGCCACCTCGTCGATTTCCGAGGGCCCGGCCGGATCCTTCTCCAGCGAGGGCAAATCCGCCTCCGTGAACTGGCGCGCGCCGTCGGAATCCTCGGCCGCCTCCGCGCCGAAGGTGGAAATTAGAAACAGACAAACGAGCGAGCCGGCGAGGAGATAAAGAGAGCGTTTCATAAGATTGTGCCTAACGATTTACTAAAACAGAAGCCCGAGGACAAAAATGAGCACGACGAGACCGACGGCGAAATAGATGAACCACTTGCTCCGCCGCCCGGTTGCGACCTGGTAGATCCCGTAGACGAGGGCGGTCAGACCGAGCAATTCCACGGCGCCCAGAATGGCGAGAACCGCGCGCGCCTGCGTGGCACTTCCCGAAAACCGCATCGACCCGGCGCCATTCCCGAGCAGGCTCGGCCCGATCACGAGCAAGACCAGCCCGGCCAGCGCGCTAAGAATGAGCCCGCAGAGGATCAGGCCGATGCCAAAACGGCGCGACCACCGTTTCGATTGCAGGCCGCGCCCGCATTGCGGGCAGTGCGAGAGGTAGCGATGCGTGGCGTAGCCGCAGTGGAAACACGTGCTCTGGTCCTCGGGATTCGACCCGTCGCCTTTCCCGTGAAAAAAATCGGCTTTACCTGGGGTATCACCGCGAAAATGGCGGACGACCGTGCCTGCATCCTTCCAGGCTTCCCCGCCGATGGGAAAACGCAGGGCGGCGCGACGCGACGGATGCGGAACCCCGGCCGCGCCGTGCCCTCCGGCCGGATAATAAAGCTGGAGCTCGATCACCGCCGGATTGCCCTCTTGCAGCTCGGCTGCGGTGATCTCAGGCGTACCGCGGCGCGGCAGCCGATGAATGCTTTCGTCGACCTGGACCGCGGCCCGGCCGACGATCACTTCCACGCCCGCGGGCGGCGCCTCCGCCGGCGTCGACAGTTCGTTAGGCAAGAATTCGGCTTGGCCGTTCCGCGCGCTCTCCGCCGCGACAAATCCGCGCCACGCCTCTGGTTCCACCCGCCAGCGGGCGATGATCTCTTCGCCGCGCCCGAGTGCCTCCATCGCCCGCACGTCCAGGTGGCGGAGCAGCGCCGTGATTGCGCCGAAGAGAAGGGCGGAGAAGCCATAGATGAAGAGCGAAGTCCGCACCCCACTGTCGTCCGCCAGCCCGGGAAGGAGAAAGGCCGCCGCCACCGCGAGCGCGCCCGACACGACAAAACCGAGGGATACATTTCGCCAACGACGTGGATCGCGCATGGGAGACCGAAGCGTGAGGCAAAGATCCGCCGCGCTCAAGTTCTGCTTTCACGAAAAGCCTGCCGGGGCCGGCGGGGCGCGCTATCTTCGGCTCCGCCATGCCCGTTTTCACCAATCTTGCCGCCTACAAGTTTGCCTCGTTAGGTGAATTGCCCGCGCTCCAGGCCGAGCTGCGGGAAATGTGCACGGCCACCGGAATGCGCGGCACGATTCTCCTCAGCCCGGAAGGAATCAATCTCTTCGTCGCGGCGGAGCCTTCGGCGTGCGATCGGCTGCTCGTTAGGCTGAGAGCGCTGCCCGGGCTCGACAATCTGACTCCGAAACGAAGCGAGAGCGATCACCAGCCGTTTAACCGCATGCTGGTGAAGATCAAAAAAGAGATCATCGCCTTCGGCATCGCCGGGATCGATCCCGGCCGCCGCCCCGCGCCCCGGCTTGCGCCACGACAGCTCAAGCAATGGCTCGACGAAGGCCGCGCCGTCACCCTGCTCGACACCCGCAATGATTACGAAGTAAAACTCGGCACTTTTCGCGGCGCGCGCACGCTCGGCCTCGATCATTTCCGCGAATTTCCGGCCGCCGTGAACATCTTGCCTGCGCATTTGAAAGAGGAGCCGGTCGTGACCTTCTGCACCGGCGGCATTCGCTGCGAGAAAGCCGCGCCGCTGCTCGCGCAGGTTGGCTTCACCAACGTCTTCCAGCTCGATGGCGGGATCCTGAATTACTTTGAGGAATGCGGCGGCGAGCATTTCGAAGGCGACTGCTTCGTCTTCGACAAACGGGTCGCGGTCGACGCCTCGCTTCGCGAAACCGGCGCCGCCCTTTGCTTCGTCTGCCATGCGCCTCTCACGACCCCCGAGCAGGCGGACGCCCGCTATATCGAGTCAGTCTCCTGTCCGCACTGCCACGCTTAGACGTCAGGTGGAGCGAATTCCGCAACGCCGATAAGTCAACCCCCAACGTGGGGCGCGCCTAACGACTTTCGGCAAGGAGAGAATCGAGATCGAGCGGCCGCGTGGACATCGTCAAGCCGCCCGCCCGATTCCGGCGGCGGGATGTACGGTTTGCGCGGTCATGGCGTCACTGTCATCCTATCGACATCATCCCGGCAACCGCGCAAATCTCCTCGGTGCGTACGGCAGCTGCTTATCTGCTCTCGCAGAATGAGTTCACGCACCTTTGAGATAAGCGTCAGCGAGAAAAGTTGGCCCCTGGACGAGCCTTTTCGGATCGCTCGCGGCACCAGTACCGAAGTAAGTGTCATCGTGGTCACAGTCAGCGATGGCCAGCACCTCGGTCGCGCGGAAGCCGTCCCCATTGCGCGTTATGGCCAAAACGC
>JALYQE010000332.1 GCA_030855965.1 Verrucomicrobiota bacterium
CAAAAACAAACCGCAAGCCGTGCTCACCGCCTCCTGTCCACGCCCGACATAGACGCCGCCCGTGATCAGGCCGCCGCGATAGAGACTGGTCAATTTCTCCTCGAAGATGCGCGTCTGCAGCATCCAGCGAAAAGCCTCGAGGTAGCGCGGGTGCGGCGGACCATCCTTGGCGGAGGCGCCGGCACGAGTCGCAGTCTGAAGCATCGGCTGATTTTAGCCAGCAACGCCGCGCGCGCCAAAAAAAGATTTCCGCAGACACCGAGCGGCCCATCGCGATGGACGGTCGCAAAGCGACGGAGATCTGGGGAACAGGGTCTACAAACTGGTGTAGCGCTGCCCGGGGCGGCGAATTGCGGCTATTAACTGGCGTCCCGCTGACCGGTGCGGTGGATCGTGGTTATAAACCAGCGCCCCGCTCCTCGGCGGAGCGAACCGTGGTTATAAACTGGAGTACCGCTCCTCGGTGCGGCAAATCGTGGCTATGAAATGGCGTCCCGCTGTCCGGCGCGGCAGATCGCGGTTTGAAACCGGCGTAGCGAAGCTGGGCACGGTGTCTGACATCAATAAGCAGGAAAAACCGGCAGGAGAATCAAACTTAGTCTTGCTGGCGTTGGCCGAATCCAATAAAACCCGATGCCAATGTCCCAGGGGCCCCGGCTGATTCTTCCTGCGATCGCGATTCTCCTCGCCCTCGCCCGGCCCGTCATGGCCGCGCCCGCGGCGAGCGCAGCGCCGCAGGTCATCATGAAAATTGGGAAGCCGAAGGGCCTAGTCTATTCGCCCACGCCCGAGCATCCGAAAGAAGCGCTCCGGAAGCACTGGGGCGGCTCGGGCCTGTTCGAAGTGCAATTCCGGCGCGACGGCAATGCCTCGGCAGTCTTCGTCACCCTCTCCACGGGCCACAAGGTTTTGGACGAGGCCGTCACCCGCACCCTGCATCAATGGCGGAGCTGGAAAGGCTACCGCTTCATCATGGTCGCGGTGCCGATTACTTTCGCGCCGGGGTGGAAAGGAGAAGGCAGAGAGTCATGAGCGAAAGGGCAAGAGTAAGTCCTGAGCGCGACGCAAACTATCAATTTGCCGCCGCCGCCGTCGTCGCCTGGAACGTTAAATGCGTAGGCGCGATCCCGTCCTGACTCACAGAAATTCAACGAGAGAGTGTTCGTGCCCCTCTCAAGAGCCGGCTAACAAAAGGAAAAGGGGTCGATGCTTGAATTTTGAGACTTTGCTCGGCAGGTGCGGCGCAGGCGAACTCATTTCGTGCGGGGCTTTCTCAAAATTTCAAGCATCGACCCCTTTGTTTCTTTCCGCGGTCGGGACGAACGGCAACGCTAACGGTAACGGGAATGGCGCAGAGCTCACTGCGTCGCGCCACTAGGCGTCGCTGAATCGTCTGGAAATCAAGGGGGCCCGCGTCATCGCAAGGTGGCGCGGGCTTTCTTTTCGCGCCGGTGTTCTCGTTCCCAAGCTGGAGCCTGGGCACAATGGCATGGTGTTTAACCGCAGAGGACGCAGAGATCGCAGAGGGGAAGGTAGAAATGGTGTGGGGGAAATGATCTCACGAGTGCATCCCTCCCAGCCCCTGCGTTCCGACGCTTCGCTCACAATCTTGCTCCTGCTCGATCTCTGCGAGCAGCACCTGGGGTCGGCTGGTCGTATTCCCGACCGACTCTGCGTCCTCGGCGTCCTCTGCGGTTAGAAAAACTCCGGATCTTTGCCGCCGCAGGGTCGCTTTCCGTTCGCGCACTCGGGATCGCGTGATAATTCTACCCTCTGCCAATGCTCGAACACCTCAACGATCTGATCCAGCGCCTCGACAATTGGGGCTACGTGATTGTGTTCCTCATCGTGATGCTCGAATGCCAGGCGTTTCTCGGCTTTTTCATGCCGGGCGAAAGCATGGTGATGGTGGCCGGTTTTCTCGCCGGGCAGGAGTTGCTCGACGTTCGCGTGCTCATCATCGTGGTGGCTTCGGCGGCGATCGTGGGGGACAGCATCGGCTACGAATTTGGCCGGCGGCTGGGGCGCGATTGGCTTCGGCTCCATGGCAAAAAATTCTGGGTCCGGCCGGAGCGGCTCGATCGGATGGACGCCTTCTTTATCCGCTACGGGGGCCTGAGCGTGCTCTTCGCGCATTTCCTCCACGTCGGGCGCGCGCTGATGCCATTTCTGGCTGGCGCGGCGCGGATGCCGTACGTTCGCTTTCTCATTTTCAATGCCATTGGCTGTGTCCTCTGGGCGGTGATTTTTTCGCTCGTCGGCTATGTCTTTGGCCAGAGCTGGCACCTGGTCGATCGCTGGATCGGGCGGGCGGGCGTGATCGCCGCAATTCTGGGCGCGATGGTGGTGGTGACCATCGTCCTCTGGCGCGGAGTGACGAGCCGCGAGCTGGAGATTCGGGAGTGGTGGAGGCAATTCTGCGCCCGCCCTTTCGTGGTGCGCTTTCGGCGGCGTTTTGCCCGCCAAATCGACTGGCTGGAGCAGCGGTTTTCGCCGCGAGGTTTTCTCGGGATTCATCTCACGATGGGGATTTTTCTGCTCCTCGCCGCGGTGGCGATTTTCGGCGGATTGCTGGAACGAATCGGAACGCGCGCCTGGTTCCTTGCGGCGGATTTGCAGGTGGTGGAATGGTTCGCGCACCACTCCGGCGGGCCGATGAGCTCGGTCATGGCGTTCTTCGCACACCTTGGCTCGGTTTATTGGCTGGCCGGACTCTATCTCGTCGCCCTCGTGCTCGGGCGCCACAACCGGCATCGTCTGCGCCTGATGCTCATCGCCGCGCCTGGCGGCATCGTGCTCGATTTCGTGTTGAAATTCATCTTCAACGGCGGCCGCCCCCACTTTGGGCACGGCGCGAATCTCGGACCGCTCGATGGCGACCTCCTCACCAGTACCGTCGTCTACGGAACGCTCGCCTTCGTTCTCGTGCGCACGCTGCGCCGCTGGCGCTGGCGCGCGCTGGTCATGATCGGGAGCGTCCTGCTCGTCCTCCTCATCACGCTGAGCAGTCTTTACCTGAAGGTGACGCTGTTGAGCGATGCGCTGATCGCGATGATGGAAGGCGCGGCCTGGGTTCTTTTCTGCATCAGCGGGGTGGAAATCGTGCGCTGGCGGGAGACGGCGCGGCAGGAGAATTTGCTGCCGGGCGAGTCGTTAGGCTGAAGCCGGCGGGATTTTATTCGCCCATGCGTTCGCGCAGACTCGCGATCGCATATTCGCGATTCAGCTTGGCGATGAAGCTGGCGCTGATCTCGGCCGGGCAGACGGCTTCGCACTCGTAGGTGTTGGTGCAGTTGCCGAAACCTTCCTGGTCCATTTGCCTGACCATGCGCAGGACGCGCCGGGAACGTTCCGGCTGGCCCTGCGGCAGGAGCGAGAGGTGGGAGATTTTGGCGGAAGTGAAGAGCATGGCGGAAGCGTTCGGGCAGGCCGCCGCGCAGGCGCCGCAACCGATGCAGGCGGCCGCTTCCATCGCCAGATCGGCATTGTGTTTCGGCACTGGAATCGAGTTTGCCTCCGGCGCGGAACCGGTCCGGGCGCTGACGAACCCGCCCGCCTGCACGATGCGATCAAAGGCGGAGCGATTGATCACCAGATCCTTCACGATCGGGAAAGAGCGGGCCCGGAACGGCTCAACGGTGATCGTTTCGCCATCCTTGAACTGGCGCATGTAGACCTGGCAGGCCGCGGCCGGATGGGCCGGGCCGTGGGCTTCGCCGTTAATCGTTAGGCTGCAGGTGCCGCAGATGCCTTCGCGGCAATCGGAATCGAACGCGATCGGTTCCTTGTCGCCGGTCGTGAGCTGCTCATTCAGGATGTCGAGCATCTCGAGAAAGGAAGTCGCGGGCGAGATGTCGCGCACTTCGTATTCCCGCAGCTCGCCTTTCGCTTCGCGCGCGGGCTGGCGCCAGATTTTGAGTTTG
>JALYQE010000062.1 GCA_030855965.1 Verrucomicrobiota bacterium
TGCGGCAACGGCGTCGGATCCAAAATCCAGGTGTAGGGAATGATCTTTTGGAAGGTCCGAAAATATTTGTCGCCCAGTTCGCGCCGCCAAAATTCGCGCAGCGGCTGGAGCCAGAAAAACGCGAACCACATCTTCTCCTCGAGAAACGGTTTGATCGGCGGCGTCACCATCAGCTCGCCGCGCCCAGCCGTCTCGATCAGGGTGTTGATGCCGGGCAAATTCGGCAGATCGAAAAGTTCGAAGAACCGGTAAACGTCGCGCCCGGCCTGCGGCTGATAATTCTCCGCGGCCTCGACTTTCCACGACCGCTCCGGGAAGCGCTCGTTTAAATGCCTAACGATCCACTCCATCTCCGGCCGGTAGGTGGCCGATTCCTGCGAGACCACGATGTCGCCACCGTTAGGCAGGACCGTGGCGAATCCGTCGAGCATCCCGTCGGTTCCCCCGATCACCTCTGACCCGAGCACGGCATAGGTTTGATTCAGCCAAGCGGTCAGCCCAATCCCACCGGGCACGGAATCGACCTCCGCAATCGTCCAGCCCTCGTCGGTCAGAACCAGGTCCGGCCGAATGACGCGCGGGAGCGCTTCGCGAAATTCTTTCCGGTGCGAAAACTCGACCAGCTCCGGCGGTTTCCCGATATCGAGGTAGCGCGCGACCCAGGGCGGCTGCTTTCCTTTGACGCTTTGCTGGTAGAGCTGATTGCAGGCGCGCTGAAAAACGAAAAGCTGGTGGCCGAGGCGCTCGAGGTCGGCGCGACTTTTCTCATCGATCGCGAAGGGCTCAGGCGAAAGGAGCCACTCCTTTTCCGCGAAAAGGCTCTCTTCCGGGCGAGCCTGACGGATGGCGGTGAGTCGATCGATTTCGGTGAGCATGAAGGCCCGGCAACTTTCGACGCCTCGCCCGCTGCGTTCAACCGCGAATCACGGCGCCGTGAGTTTCGGCAGCGCTGCTTCGATCGCGCTCCGGTCGGCTTCCAGCCACGGGGGAAGCACGAGCGACTCGCCCAGCGTGGCGTGATCTTCGTCCACGCCAAAACCAGGCCCGTCCGTCGCCAACTCAAAAAGCACCCCGCCGGGCTCACGGAAATAAACGGACTTAAACCAGAAACGGTCGATCACCGGCGTCGGCTGCGCGCCGTGCTCCGCCACGTTTTGCCGCACCTCGAGCTCGTGGTCCTCGTCCCGCATCCGCCAGGCGATGTGATGGACGCTCCCCGTGCCCCAGGCGCCGCGCCGCGCGCCCGGCTCCGCGCGCAGCTCGAGATATTGGCCGGAAGTCCCCTCGCCCAGCGCATAACGAGTCCACCCGTTCTCCACCCCGATTTCCCGGAACCCGAGCCCGTCGCGGAGAAACGAAAGGGTTGGGTCGAGGTCGTACTCGACGAGGCGCGCACTTTCCAGGCCGCGGATTTGATGCTCGACCGGGATGGAACTTTTTTCCCATGGAGTAAAGCGACGGCCTAACCCGCCTCCGCCATGTCCGCCAGTCGGACGGACTCGTCCCGTGGCGAGGACGGGCTCCGCCGTGGCGAGCGAACTCTCGCTTTCCGTGAGGGCAAGCCGCAGCCCGTGCGGATCGACCAGGGGCAAGACGTGCTGCCCAAAACGAACTTCGGGCGAATAGATCTTGACCCCGTAACGAGCGAGTCGCCCGCTCCAAAAGCCGAGGCTGCCCGGCGGCACCGCGAGCGAAACTTCCGTGCTCAAGCCATGTCCCTCCCGGTGCGGCGCCAGTTGCGCCCACGGGAAAAAAGTCAGGTCGGTACCTGGGTGACCCTCGGCGTCGGCGTAGAAGAGATGATAAGTGCCGGGATCATCCTGGTTGACGCTTCTCTTCACCAGCCGCATCCCGAGCACGCCGGCGTAGAAATCGAGATTCTCCTGCGCGGGTCCGGCGATGGCGGTGATGTGATGAAGCCCAGCGATCGGTTGCAATGCCACACTTTCGCGCAACTTGCTCACCAGCAAAATGCGCTATCCTCTCTTTGATGAAACGCGTGCTCTTTTGCCTCGCGGCGTTGTTCCTCGCGCGCAGCGCGCTGGCCGAGTCGCCGATAATTTTCCTCGTCCGCCACGCGGAGCGATCCGCGATCAGCGGGCGGGTTCCCTCCGACACTGGCCTTTCCGAAGTCGGACGGGCGCGCGCGCAAGCACTCGCTCAGGAATTAAAAGACGCGAAACTCACCGCCATTTTCACTTCGGAATACAAGCGTACCCAGCAAACGGCGGCGCCACTCGCCGAATCGCTGGGCATCCGTCCGGAGGTGGTCGCGGCGGATGATCTCCGGTCCCTTCGCGCCAAACTCAAAGCCGCGCGAGGAAATGTGCTCGTGGTCGGGCATTCCAACACTCTTCCGCAAATCATCAACGCGCTGGGCGTTTCCGGTCGCGTCGCGATTGCCGAATCCGATTACGACAATCTTTTCCTCGTTCTGCACGACCCGGAGCCGCGGTTGATCCGCCTTCACTTTCGTTAGGCGGAAATTACTTCTGCTCGAAAATCTCGGTTCGGCGAACTCGCTCGCCTTTCAGGAACACATACGAAATGGAGGAGAGCGCGCGCACGTCCTGCAATGGATTGCCGTCGACCACGAGAAGCGATGCTTCTTTTCCTTTCTCGATCGTGCCGATGCGTTGATCCGCCCGGAGCAGCTTCGCGGCGTTCGAGGTCGCGGCCTGGAGCGCGACCTCGGCCGGGATACCCGCCGCCACCCAGAGCTCGATCTCGCGCTGCACGGTCGGACCGTGCAGGACAAGGAAATTCCCCGCGTCCGACCCGGTCACGAGCATGATGCCGGCCTGCCAGGCCTTGAGGAGGTTGCGGCTACCGATCTCCATCGAGAGCGGGTAATGGCTCAGCCCGTCGCGCATCTTTTTCATCTCCGCGCTGCTCGCGGCGTGTTCGGTGCCGGTGAGCAGGTCTTTCGTCGTGACCTGCTGGACTAACGACCGCTTGAGCAGGTCCGTTTTCCCTTTCCCAAAATCCGAGAGCGCTTCCACCACGCTCAGAGTGGGATCAAACGCGATCCCCTTCGCCTTCATCTCCGCAATCGTGGCCTCGGGAATTTCATCGCGGAAAGAGCCGTGCTCGATCGAGTCCGCGCCTAACGACACCGCCTCGGTCACGTCGCGCGCGTCGCCGGTGTGGATCGAGACGGGCAGATTCTGCGCGTGCGCTTCCTGCACGACCGCACGAAGCAGGTCGAGGTTCATCCGGTTAAAGGTGTAGCCCGGGACACCGGCCTCGAGGACGCCCTTGATCGCGTTCACGCCCTTCGCCGCCAATTCGCCCACCTGCGTCCGCGCTTCTTCCGGCGATTTCGGAAGGCGGAGGAATTGCGCATCGAAACCGACGCGCGCCATCTCCGGCATATTCTTCGCGTACTCCGTCCCATGCCCGCCCTCGGTGGTGAAAAGCGGACCGCAAAGAAAGAGCTCGGTGCCCAGCCTTTCGCCGCTGTTGTAGCGGCGGCGCAGTTCGATCATGTCATCGACCTTGTCCCCCACGCTCCGGACCGCGGTCACGCCGCTGTAAAGGTAGGCCTGCAAGGCGCGCTCGTTCGCTTTCGCCGGGTCGAACTTCGACCAATCATCGTAGAAGCCGCCGGGGCCGCCGATATGCACATGCATGTCGATCAGCCCGGGCAGGACGGTCTTCCCCGCGCCATCGATCGCCTCGGCGTTGAGCGTTTTCGCGTCGGGAAACGTGCCGTCGTAGACCTCGGCGATCTTGCCGCTCTTGATCAAGACCGCCCCCGACTCGATCACCTTGCCGTTGCCGACAAAAATGCGCGCGTTCTGGATCAGCCAGGTCTGACCCCGCCGCATATCGCGCGCGAGGATGCGCGCTTTCACGAGGTCATGCTGACTCCACGCCTGATAAGCGCCCAGGATCATGAATGGCAGTAACACCACCAGCACCCAGAGCTTGGCCGAGGCGCGCAGCTTCTCTTCTTTCTCCCAACGGAAAAGTTTCGTCGCGATGAAAGTCCCGACCACGGTGGTGAGAAGAAGGGCCACGACCGAGAGCCAATTCGCCCAGAGCGTTTCCCCGCGCTGCATGATCCCGCCGATCCCGGTCATGAGGTAAGTCGCCGGGATGAACTGCGTAACATTCTGCAGCCAATGCGGCATGAACGTGATCGGGATGGTCGCGCCGCTGAGGAAAAGCATCGCCATGTAGATCGGCTGGATGAGGATGTTGCTTTCCTGCGAGGAATTGACGACCGCGGCGACGATCAGGCCTAACGAACGGAAGGCGACCGCCCCGAGGCAGACGAAAACAAGAAGCGAGACGAGCTGCCCCGGGATCGGCATTCCGTAAAACTGGTGCGCCAGGAAAAGAATCAGCACCACGCTCGGAACGAAGAGCACCACCCCGGTGATCATCGAAGCCGCGAGCAGCGGCACCGGCGTAATCGGCGTCACCTTGTAACGTCGCAGCACGTTCTCCTCGCGCTCCTGGACCGCGCGCATGCCAGCGCCGAAAAGTCCGTTCCCGAGAATGCCGAGCACGACCACCATCGCCACCACCTGGAGAATGGCCGAGCCCTGGTTGGCGTCGAACATCTGGGCGAAGACGAAGAAAAACATGAGGGGGAAGAAGTAGTTAAAAAACAGAACCGTCCGGTTCCGGGCCGCGAGCTTGAGGTCGATTTTAAGCAGGGCGAGAAACGCTTTCATGTCCTTAGTCGCGCAACTTTTTGCCCGTCAATTCAATGAAGACATCCTCGAGCGTCGGACGCTTGAGATGCACGTCCTCCAGCTCAATTCCCTGCGCATCGACCCAGCGAATCAACTCGACCAGCGTTTTCGCCGGCTGGCTGGAGCTGACGGAAATTTGGCGCCGGTCTTCGCTCACGAGAGTGCGAATGGCACCCGGACATTCCGGCAGCTCGCCCGCCGGCAACGGCTGGCCTAACGAAATCTCGACGCCCGATTGCGTCGCGCTCTTTTCCTGCAATTCTCGCGGCGAGCCAATCGCGATGATGACACCGTCGTCGATGATCGCGACCCGGTCGCAGAGCCGCTCCGCTTCCTCGATGTAATGCGTCGTCATGAGGATGGTGCGCTTCTCGGCGCGCAGTTCCTCGATCAAATCGCGAATCTCGAGGCGCACCTGGGGATCGAGCCCGGTCGTGGGCTCGTCGAGAAAAAGCATCTGCGGATCGTTGATCAGCGCGAGGGCAAGGGCGAGGCGCTGCTTCTGTCCGCCGGAGAGCGTGGCATAGCCGGCGTCGCGTTTTTCCCAGAGCTGGAGACGACGGAGGAGCGCGTCGCCGTCGACATTCCTGGTGTAGAACGCGCCGAAGAGATCGAGCGCCTCGCGCACCTTGATCTTGTCCGGTAGATTCGTCGCCTGCAGGCAAACGCCGATCCGGTCTTTCAGCGCCTGCTTCTGCCGATCGGGATCGAAACCGAGCACTTTCACGTCGCCGCCGGTGCGCGGGCGCAGGCCCTCGAGAATCTCGACCGTAGTAGTTTTGCCGGCTCCGTTAGGCCCGAGCAAACCGAAGACTTCGCCGGCACTGACCTCGAAGTCGATTCCCTTGACCGCTTCAAGCGGGCCATACGATTTGCGCAGGCCGCGGGCGAAGATAACGGGCTCGCTCATTGCGCTTTCCGCTTAACGAGCCGGGGTAGCTGGGTCAAGAGAAAGAGCAACACAATGCCCCCGCACATCTTCGCGAAAAGCTCACCGTGCCGGACATAAAAGGTGATCTGGTTATCGGTCGGAACGGCCACCTCGCCCGTGAGCACACCCTCGGTAAACTGGCTCCCCTTCGCGTCGACCAGTACCTGCGTCACCCGGCCGAAGCGATTCACAAAACAAGTCACGCCGGTGTTGGCCGCCCGCGCCATCGGGCGCCGCGTCTCGACGCAGCGGAAGACCGCGTTCGCAAGATGCTGCTGCGAACCGGCCGAGCGCAGGAACCAGCCATCGTTAGTCACGTTGGCGAGCAGGTTGGCGCCGCGCAGGACAAACTGCCGGGTCAACTCCCCGAGCGTGTCCTCAAAGCAAATCAGCGGCGCCACCTTCACCGCGGCATTCGTTAGGCTAAAGATTGTCGCCTCCTTTCCCGGCGTGAAATCGGCCGGCACCTGGTCGCCGACGATGCTGGAAATAAAAGGCACGGTATGCCGCCCCGGAACGTATTCGCCGAAGGGCACGAGGTGCAGTTTGCGGTAAACTTGGATCTTCTCGCCCCCGTCGGAGACGAGCAGGGCGGCGTTGTAGTCGCCGCCTTCATCGGCATCGATCGTCCCGAGGAGAAGGTCGGTCTTGATCGAAGCCGCAAGATCCATCACGAACCGGTAATTGCTCTGTTCGAGCAGCGCGGGCGCGGGGGTGGAGCTTTCCGGCCAGATGATCAATTGCGGCGGCGGCTGCGTGGCCAGGGCGACGCGGGTCAGCCGCTCGAATTGCGCAAAAATCTTCGACTGGAATTCCGGGCTGAATTTTTCATCGCGCGGGATGTTGGCCTGCACCGCCGCGATCCGCAGCGGCTCCGTCTCCGCCGGCATCTGGAGCTGGCGAATGCCGTAGCCGCAGAGACCGACAATCGCGGCGAGAGTGAGGGTGAAATCGTAATGCGGTCTCCGCACCCGGATCCGGCTCTCGATCGTGAAGCGCCGCACCGTCGCGACACCGATGACGTTGCTGAAGGCGACGATGAAGGAAAGCCCGGCCACCCCGGTGATCTCGGCGATCTGGATGATCGGCAACACGCCATGCAACGGAACGCCAAGGCCGTTCCAGCCCCAGCCGCTGAACATCCAGCTCCGCACCCATTCCAGCGCAACCCAGCCGGAGGCAAGAACGAGCGCGAGCCCGAGATTGCGAAAGGAATTGAGCCAGGGCGAGCGGGCTTCGGGCGGCGAGTCGTTAGGCTGGGAAGTCGGCCAGGCGTTTGGACGTGGCGCGGGCGCAGGGAGCGGCTGGCGCGGACGCAGGAGACCGGCGAGCCAGGCCCAAAGCGCAAAATACACGCCCATGTAAAGGCCCACGATGACCATTCCCGGCACCGTCACGGTATGGAGCCAGGAAAAGACGCCCCCGAAAAAAATCACCCCTGCGAGGTAGCCGAGGAAGAGATCGCGCAGCCAGCGGCGCTTCGCTCCCTCGCCCGAAAACCAGACCGCCGCGAGCAGCGGCGTGAGCGCGATCCAGCAAATCCAGGTCTGCTCAAAGGGCGCGAAACAAAGGACCGTCAACACACCGGTCAAAACCGCGGCGAGCCATGGCCAGACCTGAAGCCATTTCCGGCTGGGCAAATTTCCGCTCACTCGAAAATCAGGAGCGGCGCTTGCGGCGTCCGGTGTCCTCTTTCTGCCGCGATGGGTAGACCGCGCCCTTGAGGTCGCGGGCGAAGGCCGGATTGACTCGAAACGAGGCCGACTTCACGTCGTCCATCGTCCGGACATTCACTTTGTTGGAGACGACGTAATCCTGCGAGATCAGGCCGGTGAGGGTGTCGAGGAATTCGGCGCCTTTCATTTCGTCCGTTCGATCTGCCAGCTGCGCGCCGGCCATCATGCCGCCGCTCAGGCCGATTGTTTTCAGGATGGAGATCTCCCCGCCGTTGAGAGTGATATCGCTCATAGGGAAGTATTCGGTCTCTGCCGCGAACTGTCCAGAAGCCGTCAGGCCGCAACCCGACGGTGCGCGTCGTCCTGCAGCCACTGCCAGAGAGCGGTGAGTTTTTTTTCCACCTCCGGTTTGATCGCCGCCAGCTCCGCCAGCGTGAATTCCCTCCCCGGCGTCCGGCGCTGCGCGAAGAGGTAATACTTGATCTTGGGCTCGGTCCCGGAGCCGCGCACCGCGATCCGGGTCTGGTCCGCGAGTTCGAAGATGAGCATCTTTTCCCGCGGGATGGTGTCGCCCTCGACATCAGTGATCGTATCGGTCTCGAAATTCCGGACCGAGGTGACTGCGCTCCCCATCATCTCGTTAGGCGGATTCTGCACATAGGTGGCGAGAAGGCGCTGAATCTTGGCCGCGCCTTCCGCACCTTCGAAAGTGAGGGCGCCGTTCTTCTCCTCGTAGTAACCAAACTCGGCATAAACCTGGTCGAGCAAGCCATCGATCGTCAGGCCGAGCGACTTGGCGTGAGCCGCGACCTCGCAAAACATGATCGCCGCTCCGTTCGCATCCTTGTCGCGGACGAAATCTGCGCCGCTGTACCCGTAACTTTCCTCGCCCCCGAAAATGTAATAGGCGGAGTGCGCAAGCCGGAGACGGCGGGTTTCCTCCTCCGAAAGGTCGCGATAATCGGTGCCTGCTTCGGCGGCCAGCGCCCGTTCGTATTTCTCCAGTTTCGCCCCGATGTACTTGAAACCGGTCAGGGTCTCGACACAGCGGAGGCCGAACTTTTCCGCGATCGCCTTTTGCAGATCGGTCGTGACGAAAGTCTTGATAATGACGCCGCGCGAAGCGTTCTCCGGATTCAACACGCCCTGTTCGAAAAGTTTCTTCGCGCGGTAATAGGAGATCAAGGCGCCGATCTGATTTCCGGTGAGCAATTTCATTTCGCCCGGCGCATTCCGCACCGCCACCCCCATCCGGTCGCAATCGGGATCGGTCGCGATGACGAGGTCGGCCTGATTCTTTTTGGCCAGCTCGATCGCCAGTTGCAGGGCCTCGGCATTTTCCGGGTTGGGCGATTTCACCGTCGGGAATCGGCCGTCGAATTCATCCTGCTCCGCGACGACGTCGAAGGTGAATCCGAGCCGCTTCAGCATCGGCTTGATGATGACGCCACCGACCCCGTGAATCGGGGTAAAAACGATCCGCAAATCCCCCTGCGAACGGACGAGGGCCGGATCGAGGACAAGGGTTTCGAGTCGCGCCATGTAGGCCTCGTCGACTTCCGCGCCGATGGTCGTGATCGCTCCGTGCGATTCGTTAGGCGAAGGCGTGTCGGCGGCGTTGACCTTGGCGATGATCCCGCTGGCGTGCGGCTCCACCACCTGCGCGCCATCGCTAAAATAGACTTTATAGCCGTTGTCGTGCGCCGGGTTATGGCTCGCCGTGACGACGACGCCGGCGGCGGCGCGGAGGTAGCGGACAGCAAAAGACAGCTCAGGGGTGGAGCGCGGGCCGTCGAAGATAGCGGCGTCGCAGCCATTCCGGGCCGCGATCTCGGCCGCGAGACGGGTGAAGTCGGAGGAGAAAAAACGGGTGTCGTGCGCGATGACGATTTTCGGCCGGCCGCTCCGGCCTTCGCCTTGGAACCATTCGCACAAATACTCCGCCAGCCCCTGGGTGGCGCGGGCCACGCTGTCGTAGTTCATCGCGTTCGTCCCGACACAGGGATACTGCGGCCGGCCGAGGTCGTTAGGCGTACCGCGCTCCGCGGCGGTCACCACCTTGCCGATGGTGCGGCCGCGAATCCCGCCCGTGCCGAAAGCGAGCGAGCGATAAAAGCGATCGTTTAATTCCGTCCATTGCCCGGCCTCGATCAATTCGGCGATGGACTGCGCGGCGATCGGCGAAGTCGTGTTCTCGAGGGTGCGCCGAATGTTGGTCGCGCTCGACCCGAGCAGTTTTTCCGCCTCCACTGCGCTCTCGATTGCCGCCGACTTCTCCATCCTGCCACCTTTCCGCAGTGGTCGTTCTTTGCAAGTTATCGCGGCGACCTAACGACGAGGAAGACGTTTGCGGGCGGACTTCGCGGCCCGGGCATTCTCCCAGGCCTGGCGGAGGATGGGACCGAGCGTGCTCGCTTTGACCGAAGCGAGGAGGACGACGGTGCTGCCGCTCCGGCCCCAGGCTCCTGCGGCCGGTCGATATGTTTCCGGCGCCGCACGGAGCAGGTCGGCCTGCTGGTCGGGAGTCAGCTTGACCATTCCGCACTTCACATCCGGATATCCGAGGGTGGCGAAAATCCTGTTCTCGACCCGGAAATCCGGATGAGCCATATGCGAGCGCTCGTTTGTCTCCGGCAAGGCGAGCGCGAGGCGTCGAAACTGGCTGGCCGTCATGATCAAGGAGTGGGCCGCCTAACGACGAAAGGTGAAGCGGTTGTTGGGCGTTTCCCAGAGGCGCAAACGGATGAGACGGTCATCCAGCCGGGCATTGCATTTCGGCCAGAGGGCGCGCACGATATTTTCCCCGGTCGACGGCTTTTCCCGAAACTCCTCCGTCTCGAGATCGAGGTGTTTATCCTGCCAGGGGGCGAGGGCGCGGTCGATCCCGTCGCCAAAGGCGAGGAAATCGTAAAGGGTCCCGCTGCGTTCGTCATAGGACCCGTCGATCGTGGCCTCGACGAGATAGCGGTGGCCGTGGCCGCGCGGGTTATTGCATTTGCCGTAAAGGGCGACGTTTTCCTCCGTCGAGAGCGCGGGGGCGTGCAGGCGATGGGCCGCACTGAATGGACGCTGCAGGCCGAGAAAAAAATGGCCTCCGCTCCAATACTCCGCGAAAAAGTCCGCGCGCTCATGGAGACGGACGCGATGGAGAGGCAGTTGTGCGCTCACCCGGGCGTGGAGATAATGGGCGAGGCTCTCGGTCGTTTTCGGGAGATCCTGCAGGCCCGGGACTTCGTGGTTGAGATTCTTATGATCGAGCTCGGCCCGAAGGTCGCTTAGACATTCCGCCACCTCGCCCGGCCGCGTCTCCTCGCGAAACGTAAGCCGGGCGCGGTAATGATGTCCGTGACCGTGCGGCGAAGCGGCGGTGCCGAAAAGCGCGTTATTTTCTTCTGCGCTCAGATGCGGCGACATGGTTTGCCGGGCGGCGGAGAATTCAAACCAATAATTTCCCTCGCTCAATCCATCGCCATAAACCGTCGCGCTCCGCTCCGGCGTCTCGACCAGGTGACACGCCACCAGCCGGGCATCGAGATCGTGAAAGAGCGGCTCGACTTCGAGGAAGAGCCGGCGGGCGACATTCTCCGCGGTCGGGGCGACGTCGCGGAAATGCGGATGATCTTCGTTCAGAAATTTGTGATCGAACCGGGCGTGCAGGACCTCTTCCACCCTCGCCTTGATCTCGCTGATGTTGACCAGCATTCCGTTCGCCGGGTTGACCTCACCGCTGAAGACAAAATAGGCGACGTAATTGCGCCCGGTCCCGTAGCGCGCCGCGCTCTCCGGTCCGAAGGCGGCGAGGTTTTCGGCCTCCGACCAGGCCGGATGAAAAAGGCGGCGAGAAGCGGAAAACTCGAGGCGTTTGCTGACCGTGAGCAGCATGGCTAACGGGCGGCGCCCGTTGTAGCCGGGGACGCTGTCCCCGGTCGACGAGAAGAAGCGCTCATCCCTTCAGATGTTTTAACCCGGCCGGGGACAGCGTCCCCGGCTACAGCGGCTTTCTCGCGCACCGTCATCGGAGGAGGGCGAGGAACTCGGTGCGGGTGCGTGCATCCTCCTTGAAGACGCCCAGGAGACACGAGGTCTTCATGATCGAGTTTTGTTTCTCCACCCCGCGCATCATCATGCAAAGGTGCTTGGCCTCGATGACGACGGCCACGCCTAACGGATGAAGCGACTGCATGAGCGCATCCGCGATCTGGGTCGTGAGCTGTTCCTGGATCTGGAGGCGACGGGCAAAAACGTCCACGATACGAGCGACCTTGGAGAGGCCGATCACTTTGCCGTTCGGGATATAGGCGACGTGGGCCTTCCCAATAAAGGGCAGGAGATGATGCTCGCACATCGAGTAGAGCTCGATGTCTTTCACCATCACGATCTCGCTCGCGTCGGAATCGAAGATGGCGTCATTGACGACCTCTTCGACCGTCTGGCGGTAGCCCTGGGTGAGGAATTCAAAGGAACGCGCGGCGCGGGCCGGCGTTTTGAGGAGGCCCTGGCGTTTACGATCTTCCCCGACCGCGTCGAGCAGCTCGCCGAAAACGCGCTCCATTTCCTGCACGCGATCCTGCGCGAGGCGATTGCGCTTCAGGGTCAGTCGCTCAGAAGTATCGAATTTGTTATCCTGCACAGGGAGAGCTTAGCCGGGCCCGCAGCGAGAACAAATCGACCCAGAGATGAAGCGTTCCGCTCAGTAAATTCCTCCGCCGGGCTGGGTGGAGGTGAGGCGGCCGCGCTCGGCGCTGATCGAGTAGGCCGCGACCGAATCCACCTGGCCGAGGCTCTTGACGTAGGAATTGTAGGCGTTGGTCCCGGTCGTCCGAATGACCACAAAATCGCCTCCGCCGGATCGCTCGATCATCCATTGGAAGGCGGCATCCACGTCGGTGCCTCCGCCCATCAAAACCGTCCCTCCCGTGGTCGGAGGCGTGACGTCCGCGGGGTTGCCCAAAAGATAGTAGTCATAGTCTCGACCGGCGAAAGCCGGGCTCGCAAGGAGCAAGAGAAAGAAGAGAAGGTGAGTGAGAAATTTCATGAACAGGCTTCGGATGATGAGGATTAAGCGAGAAGTGGATATGGGCGGTACGGAGGTGTCAACGTCTGTCACCGGCACTGGGGAATCGTAGCCCGGCTTCTCGTGCGCAGCCTTCGCTCGCTGCAAAAAAAGATACCGGAGCGGAGTGAGAAAGAGGGTCGCGCTAAAGCCCGTAGGCTTCGACCAGCGCAATGCCCGTTGTGCCGCCGGAACCGCGCACGATCGCGGTATAGTTCGCCGCCGGAAGCGTGCGCAGGATGGCTGATTCTAGATCGTTAGGGGGGGGGAGCCCCGTGGCCGCAATATCCGCTTCCTGAGTGCTGCGCCAGTCGTCGTTGGAAGCGAGCAGCGCCCCGTTCGCATCGTGCAAATCCAAGGTTGGGTTCGCCAGTGTTCCCGCTAGCGGCACGGAGGGCCCCAGCGCTCTCACGAGCACGCTCGAAGACGCGCTCCCCGTCAAAATAATTCCGCCGATCATGACGCTCTCGTCGGTCTGGACAAGTCCCCGAGTGGAAATATTGGCGAGGGTCGAGGCCGAGCCCGCTTCCAAATCGTAAACTTCCACCAAGCCCACTCCTTGTGAATCATTCGCGCCGCGCACGACTGCCGTGTAAGCGCCGGTCGCCACTGTCGTCAGAATAGCCGGTTCGGTGTCCTGCGCCGGCGCGAGGCCGGAATCGATGATCTCCTGCACGTTAGGCGCGTCCTGCCAGTTGTCGTTAAACGCGATGATCTGCCCGGTGCCGTCGTGCAGTTCGAGGACAGGATCGGCGAGGGTGCCGCTCACCGGGATCGAGGGTCCCGGCGCCCGCACGATCACGCGCTTCGAGATATTGCCCGTGACGATAAAGCCTCCGATGAGAACATTGGTCCCGGTCTGCACATTGAGACGGGTCGAGATGTTGGCGAAGGTCGCCGGAACATCGACTGTGAAGAGCTGGTTGGTGCTCGTCGCCGCCAAGCCTTGGGCCGCGCCGCCACCCGGCAAGTAGACTCGATTCCCAATGACCGCTGCCCACATGCCGTGACGCGGGAGCGGCATTGGCGGCAGGCTGCGCCAGGTATTGGTTTTCGGGTTGTAGGCCTCGACCGCGTTGTGGATCACCGGAATTTCGCCGCCGAAAACATAAAGTTCGCCGTTGATCGCGGCGGCGGCCACGCCGGAGCGGCCAGTCGGCATCGGCGCCAGGCTCGACCAGTTATTCGTTTGCGGATCGTAAACTTCCAACGCCGTCGGTGCGGCGTCGTTCCCACGGCCGCCCGCCACGTAAAACTTTTCATCGATGAAGGCGCCCGCGGTGTGATTCCGTGCGACCGCCATCGGCGCGAGAGTCGTCCAGGTGTTGACGACCGGGTCGTAGACTTCGAGCTCGCGCAAGCTGACACCGTCTTCCTCCCCGCCCACGACATAAATCTTGTCGTCGAACACGCCGACCGCGGCTGTCTCGCCGTGCTCGAAGTTCATCGGCGCAACGGTCGACCAAGTATTGCTCTCTGGCTCGTAGACGGCGACGGAACGACCCGAGCCGCCGAAGCTGTAAAGTCTGCCCGCGGCGACGGCGGCGCTGTTATGATTGACCGCGGACGGCAAAGAACCAGCTGAGGTCCACGTATCCGTGACAGGATTGTAGACAAAGACGGTGTCCGTCGAGGCACCATTGAAATCGTAGCCGCCGAGGACGTAGACCTGGCCCTCAAGGACGGCGACGGCGATTTCCTGGCGTTGCGCGGGCATGCTTGCCCGCGTCTCCCAGGTGCCGCCATCCTCGCCTCGGCCCGTGGTGGCAAGAGTCGCCATCAGGAACCCGGCGAGGAAAAGCGATCTCCTCATATTCGGAAAGTCAGCGCTGGCCCATGCCTTCGCGTTAGTCGAGCCAGCTCAGCGGATATTTCTCGTCATCGAGATTCACCGCCTGTTGGGTCAGCTCGAGCGTGTGCTCGGTGTCGAACATGACCGCCAGTTCTTCGGTCCGGAGCGCGTCCTTGCTCGCCATGATCGTCCCCGGGTGCGGACCGTGCGGAATGCCGCGCGGATGCAACGTGATCGAGCCGGCTTCGATTCCGCGACGGGAGCCGAAGTTGCCCCGAACGTAGAAGAGCACTTCGTCGGCTTCGACGTTATCGTGCACCCACGGGATTTTGACCGCTTCCGGATGATAATCGAGCTGCCGCGGGGCGAAGGTGCAGACGACATAGCCGCGGATTTCGAAGGTCTGATGGATCGGCGGCGGCTGGTGCACCGTGCCGGTGATCGGCTCGAAGTCGGCCGCGTTAAAGGTGTAAGGATAAAGATAGCCATCCCATCCGAGAACATCGAAAGGATGATGCGCGTTTACCACTTTCGTTAGGCGCGGGCCGTCCTTGACCAGAATCTCGACGTCCTCGTCGCGATCGATCGTGATCAGTTCAGTCGGGCCGTGAAAATCGCGCTCCGAATAAGGCGCGCCCATCCGAATCTGACCTTCGTGATTGAGATAACGCTTGGGGATGCGGACCGGGCCGGTCGATTCGAGGATGAGATAGTCCTCCACTTTGGTGTCGTCCGGCACGAGGCGATAAGTGAGCCCGCGGGGGATGACGATGTAGTCCTCCGCCTTGTAAGGAAGCTTTCCGAAGCTGGTCTCAAGCACGCCGCCGCCTTTGAAGACAAAGATGATCTCATCGGCACCGCCGTTTTTGTAATACTCGAATTGTCCGTAGTTCTTCTCCGGCCGGCAGCGGTAGGCAATGATGTCCTGGTTGAAGAGCATCGGGATGCGCCCGGTGTAGAGATCGCCGCGCCGCGGAATATCCGCGGTCTTGAGATGATGATGGCGCAGCGGGCTATCGGTCGCCTTTTTCAGCTCCTCGTATTTCAGCAGTTCGACACTGCGAACGCGGGTGGGCGGACGAATGTGATACTGGATCGAGTAGGTCTCGTTGAATCCCTCCGTCGTAATGACGTGTTCGTAGGCGATACCTTCGTTCTTGTAACCGCCATTGGACGCCCCGTTGCGGTGAAACCAAATGTGATGTTTGCGCGGGACTTCCCCGAGCTTCATGTATTGCGGCATGCTTGATCTCCCTTAGAGGTTGCCCCGAAGTTCCTGTTCCTTTTCCAAGGCTTCGAAGAGCGCCTTGAAATTCCCTTTTCCGAAACTCTGCGCGCCTTTGCGCTGGATGATTTCGAAAAACAGCGTCGGCCGGTCTTCCACCGGCTTGGTGAAGATCTGGAGCAGATAACCTTCGTTATCGCGATCGACCAGAATGCCGAGGCGCTTGAGCGGCTCGAGGTCTTCATCGATGTGGCCAACCCGATCCAAAACGGAGTCGTAATAACTGGTCGGGATATTGAGAAACTCGACCCCGCGGCTTTGCAGATCGGTCACGGTAGTGACGATGTCCTTGGTCGCGATCGCGACGTGCTGCACGCCTTCGCCGTTGTAGAAGTCGAGATACTCCTCAACCTGCGATTTCTTTTTTCCTTCGGCCGGCTCGTTGATCGGAAATTTCACGAAGCCGTTGCCGTTGCTCATGACTTTGCTCATGAGAGCGGAATACTCGGTCGAGATATCCTTGTCGTCGAAGGAGAGAATGTTGCGGAAGCCCATCACATCCTCGTAAAACTTGACCCGCGGATTCATCTGGTTCCAACCGACGTTACCAACGCAATGGTCGACATACTGGAGACAGGCGTCGGGCGGATTGTAGGTCGACTCCCATTTGCGGAAGCCGGGCATAAAAACGCCGTTGTAATTTTTGCGTTCGATGAAGAGATGCACCGTCTCGCCGTAGGTGTGGATTCCGCTTATCACGACTTCGCCGTCGGCGTCCTTCGTCGTCGTCGGCTCCATGTAACTCTTGCCGCCGCGTTTGGTCGTTTCGTTCCAGGCCGAGGTGGCGTCCTGCACTTTCAGGGCGAGGTATTTCACTCCGTCGCCGTGTTTGTAAATGTGATCGGCGATCGGGTTATCCGGCCGGAGCGGTGTGGTCAGGACGAAGGTGAGTTTGTTTTGCCGAATGGCATAGCTGACCCGGTCTTTCTGTCCGGTCTCGGGCCCGGCGTAGGCGAGGCTTTGGAAACCGAA
>JALYQE010000166.1 GCA_030855965.1 Verrucomicrobiota bacterium
CGATGACCATCCGTCCCTACCAGGACACCTCCAAGCTCTACCTCAACGCGAAAACGTTCCGGAAACTTTACCCGCGCAGACAACCTGACTTTGTCGGGGCGCCTCTTCCGACGCCGGCCCGACCACAATGAAGTTTTTCTCGGCCGGACTGACGTTCGTCAACGTCGCCACGATCGCGGGTCTGCTCCTCGGCATTCTCGGCGGCGGGCTCGATGGAGGCATCGCCGGGCTCGCGCTCTTCCTTGGCTTGGCCGCGGGCATCTATGCGTGGTTCGGGACGGCTCCGTTTGTGCCGAGGAAAAAAGTGGCGCTGCCGCCGCCGGCCGCGCCCCTGCCGAAATCAAAACGCGCCCGGCGCAGGATGAAACTCGAGACGCCGTCCGCCGCCGTCGCCGCGCCGCCGCCGCGCCGCTGGCATTTCTGGGCCTGGGCGGGCGGGATTGTTTTCCTCATGTTCGCGGTCCGTTCCTTCTGCTGGCTCCTTTGGGTCGACGGGGCGAACCTCAAGATCCAATCGCCTAACAATCTCGGCGATCTCTCGCTTCACCTTTCTTACATCAAGTATTTCGCCAACGGCGTCGCGCTCTGGCCCGAGAACCCGATCCACGTTTTTAGCTCCCTGCGTTACCCGGCCGGGATGGACTTCTTTAACTCGCTCCTTCTCCTGCAGAACGTCGATCTCCTTCGCGGGCTCGTCTGGGCCGGGCTGCTCGGTTCCGCCGCCACCTTTTACGGCTTCTACCGCTGGGGCGGCCCGTTTGGGATCGCCGGTTTTCTTTTCAATGGCGGCCTGGCGGGCTTTGCCTTTTTGCAGAGCCGCAACTTCATCGATTACCAAGCCGAGCGGATCGCCTGGAAAAGCATTCCGCTGACCATGTTTGTCACCCAGCGCGGGCTGCTCTACGCCATTCCCGTCGGGCTGCTGCTCCTGTTGCATTGGCGGCGAAAATATTATCCCAGCGCGCCTAACGACAGCCCCGGCGCGCGGCGGGGCTTCCTGCCCTGGTGGGTGGAGTGGTCGCTCTACGCGACCCTGCCGCTCTTCCACGTCCATGCCTTTCTCGCGCTCTCGATCGTGCTCGGTTTCTGGCTCCTCATCGGCACCTCGCAGATGCGCAAACAGGTCACCCTTCTGCTGGCCGCCGCTTTCCTGCCCGCGACCGCGATCGTCTGGATGATCACCGATCATTTCCAGGCAAAATCGATCCTCGCCTGGGCGCCCGGCTGGCTCCAGAGCGATCCCGGTTTTTCCAACTCGGCCGTCAGCTTCTGGCTCATCAACTTTGGCCTGACCCTGCCCGCGATGATCGCGCTCGTCGGCGTCGGCCTTTGGCAGGCTTGGAAGAAATGGGAGCGCGCACAAAATCCACCAAGGTCACAAGGCGATGCGGATGCGGAAGAGGCCCCAGTCCCGGTTCCGGTGGCCAGTCCCTTCGCATTTTCCGCCGCCTTCGCCTTCGTCATCCCGGCCGCGGGCATTTTCCTCTTCGCCCTTTTTGTCAAGACCGCGCCCTGGGGCTGGGACAACACCAAGCTCATGATCTGGGCCTATTTCATCTGCCTGCCTTTTCTCTGGAGCGAGCTGATCGCGAAAACGGCCTGGCCCATCCGTGCCGGCGTCTGCTTTTGTCTCTTCTTTTCCGGATTCGTTAGTCTCTTTGGCGGCATGGCGGTCGGCCGGCCCGGCTTCGACATTGCCAACCGCATCGAACTGGAAGCCGTCGCCACCGTCGTGCGCAAGCTCCCGGTCAAGGAACGCTTCGCCGCCTACCCGACCTACAATCACCCGCTCCTCCTGAATGGCCGTAAAGTCGTCCTCGGCTACGGCGGGCATCTTTGGACGCAGGGGTTCGATTACGCGCCGGTCGAGCAAAACCTGAAGCTTCTCATGCTCGGCGCGCCGGATTGGCGGGAGCGCGCGCGGTCCATGCACGCGCGCTATCTTTTCTGGGGGCGCGAGGAGAAACGCGAATACGCCGCGAGTTCCCAGCCGTGGAAGGGCCAGACGGCGGTGGTCGCGAACGGCTTCTGGGGGACGATCTACGATCTCGAGCGCCCGGTGTCAGCGGGTCGCCAGTAACTGCGGCCGTTCCCCCGGCAAAGACTGCGAGCGGTCGAGGATCATCTGCCGCAGCGAACTTTTCTGCGCCGCGTAATCGGCCACTTCCCGCGGGTTGATCATGGCGTCGTCGGGCAGGAAAACGAGCAGCTTCGTGTTCGGATTGGCGCGCATGAACCGGACGATATTCTCCGCGATCATCTGCTCCGCCACGAGGTGCGCCCGGTAGAGCTGCTCCGTGGGGTAACGGCGCAGGCGCGGCGAGGTCGCGACGCGATCGACGAAATTCTCAAACGCTTCCGGCCGCGGCCGGTAATCCGTCGGGAGTAGCGCGCGCTCGTTTTCGCTCAGGTCGTCGCCTTCGCGGATTTTGCGCAGGAGTTCGCGCGGGGCGCCAAGCGCCACCTGCACAAGATCGGGCTGCAGCGCGCGTCGCATCCAGTCGCCGCGCCGCGGCGCCCCCAACTGGTCGACCAGTTGTTGCGCGGAGATTTCGCTTCGCTGCCATTGATCGAGCAACGGCTGTTGCGTCAGCGCCAGCTCGCTCCAGCCGAGCGCGACCCGCGCGCCGCTCCGCTGCAGCGTCTCGACAATCCGCCAGGCCGGCTCGCTTTCCGTTATCGAGTTTTTCGTTAGGCCGAAATAAATCACGTCGGCGCGGCGCACGCCCGCGGCCCAGGCTTCATCCTGCGGCGTGGGGTGGGGCGCCTCACCGGTCGCAAATTTCGGCAAAGCCGGTTTGCCGAAGGTTCCGCAGCCACTGAGGAGGGCGGCCGCCAGCAGGAGCCACCACTTCACGCTTCGCGTCGCCGGCTGCTGCTGTTGGGGCGCGCGAAGATTGGCTTTCGCGGAGCCGGAGTGGGACGGTAAATCCGCCGCGTGCGCAGGCCGGCCGCGAGGATCTGGCAGCCGACCGAAAGCGTGCGGCGCCAGGTCACGCCCGAGACTTTCTGTTCGCCGGCGATCCGGCGGCGCTCACTCACCGGGACCTCGCAAATCGCGGCCCCGAGCCTAACGGCGGCGATCTGCGCCTCGATCGTCCAGCCAAACGTCATTTCCTGCGGTGCGATTTTTTCAAACAAACGGCGGCCAATGATGCGTAACGGCCCAAGATCGCTGTAGGGCCGGCCGCAGAGCGCGCCACACCAGAGACCGAGCGCGGTGTTGGCGACGAGATGCCGCAGCGTCATCGTGCGCCAGTTACGCAGGCGCTTCGTCCGGCTGCCGACGACGAAGTCGTAGCCTTCCTCAAACGCCGTCGTTAGGGCAGGCAGGTCGCGCGGGTCGGTCGCGCCGTCGCCCGCGCAGAAAATGTAGGCGCGAATCGCCGGGAAAAGATTATTCGTCAGGTCGATCGCCGCCTGACAGCCGTGCCCGTAGCCGCGCCGCGCCGTCTCCGCCACCAGCACTGGGCGCTCCCGCGCGATCTGCGCGGTCTGGTCGGTCGCGCCATTCACGCCCACCGCGATGACGAATTTCTCGGGATCGAGGGTCGCCAGCAATTCATCCAGCACCGGCCCGATGCAGGCCGCCTCGTCGCAGGCGGGAATGATGATGGCGAATTCGGGCAAGGGCATGGAATGATCCGGCAAAGCTGAAGTTACTTTATCACCTGTCATGTTGAGCGCAGCGAAACATCTCTGACTGTTTCCGCCGGTAATCATTCAATCGTCCGGTTCCCGCCCCCCGCTCAGGTGACACTCTAGGAGAAAATCCGGCGCGCGCTATTCCGTTGCGGCCGAAGAATTTTGCGCGGTCAGGTTCAACACCAGTTGCCCTTCCGCGACGACTTTGCCCCCGACACTGGCCTCGGTCTGGAACTGCCAGAGGTCGCCCACTTGCGCGAGCTTTTCCGCGCGCAGGACGATCTCCTCCTCCGGGCGCACCGCGGCGAGGAATTTCATCCCGCGAATCGCCGAGAGAAGAAAAAGCGGCCGCTCGCCTTCGGCGAAACCGGAAGCAGCCGCGATCCCGGCGGTCTGCGCCAG
>JALYQE010000170.1 GCA_030855965.1 Verrucomicrobiota bacterium
GTTCCAACCCACGCTGATCGTTCACGAACCATTCTCGCAAACCTGTTTCGTGTAAATAAGTCACGCGCCCTCCTTGTGCTGTGACTTTCGCCGCATCGCCGATCACGCGCTTCTGACCGGTGAAACCGTAACTCTTTAACTTCAACCCCCACTGCCAATCGCCCGCCTCTGGTCGAGTGATGAAGCCCTTCCCATCGAACTCGGTGCGCCATTGTTGCCCCGGATTGCGCGCCCGGTAACCGCCATCCATCGGCACCGCTTGATGTCGATGCGCCTGGTAGGCCGTGCGGATGCTACTCCAGTCGGAGGGGGTAAGTCCCTCGGGAACCGCGTCCGCAGAAGTCAGATGTTGCGTCTTGCCAGGCTGGGCGCCGGCATTCAAGTCTCCTGCCAGACTGGAACCGGAGACGATAAAAGCCCCGAGCGCGATTACCACGAGCAGGAGCTTCGACTTTAGATAGGTGGTTTGTTTCATGGGTTCGGTTTTGGTGTTTGGTTACGAGCGCAACGGATCATTGAGATCGGCGACATGAGCGGCAAAAAACGATCTGGACTCGCGGAAGCGAGTCCCTCCGGAGGGACGAGCCTCCGCTCGTCCAGTTTCTGCTTCCTCCCGCAGCGACGCTGCCGGGCACAGCAGATGGGGATTGAACAACGTTAGAGACTTCATTCTCGGGCTTGGACCGAGCAGACCGAATTGGGCCGGAAACAGCAAGCCCATAAACGCCGCCGCATGCTGTGCGGGGCGACGTTGCGTCATGCGCTTGCCGCGGCCAAACTCCGGCGTGGATGCCGTGGTCGTTCCAATTACCGAGAAACTCTTGTCTGGAGCAGGTGGTTGGCAGGCGATGAAGGCGGCGCGTGATTTGGTGGCGGCGGGCCGGGTCGGCGCGGTGACTTACGAACCGCCATTGCTTACGGGTGAGGTGCGCGAGGGCGCGAGGAACTACCGCGCCGGGTTGCGCATTCGCAGCGCGAGCGATATCGAGAACATCTGCACCTGCCGCGAATCCCGCGAATGGGGGAAAGTCTGCGCCCATTCGCTCGCGGTCGGTCTCGCCTGGCTGGCGCCCGCTCCGCTGCCGCCGGTCGCGCCGGTTGTGCCTAACGAAAAGGCGGCGGCAGTGGAAACGCGCTTCGGGCCGACCGGCGAAGCCGGCCTGCCGCTGGTCAAGTTGCACTTCATTCTGCCGCCCAACTTCCGCGCGGCCTGGCCGAAGTCGCAGCTCATGCTTTGCCTGGAGGCGGAAATAGACGGTCGCCGCGTGATGCTTGACGCCTTGCCGCGAACCGAGCGCTTCGGCTGCGAGGAGAGCGATCTGGTTGCACTCGGTTCGTTAGGCGCGGAGGCCGCCGGTGTGAACATGCTCTCGCCGGCGACCTTTCTGGCCTGCCTGCCGGGTTTGCGCGGGCATCCGCGGCTCTCCTTTGGCAAATCGGTTCCGGTGCAGGTGGCGGCGGAGATTTATCGGCCGACGATCGAGTTGCGGCGCGGGGGAGATGGCTTTGAACTCTCCACCAGGCTGGCAACGGATGAAACGATCCTCGTGGCCGGAGCGGAGGCCTGGCTCCTGCGCGGCGCCGCGCTTCTCGAGATTGGAAACCAGCTGCCGGCTCGCCTAACGAGGACGCTGCAGGAGCCGCTGCGTCTGCAGGGTGATCGGGCCGACGAATTCTTCGCCCTCGAGCTGCCGCTTTGGCGGGAGCTGGTCGAGATCGATCTCCCGGCGGGATTTGCGATGCCCGAGGTGGCCCGTGCCGAACCGAAGTTTTCTCTCAAGATCGAAGGCTCGCTCCAGCACCTGCGCGCCACTTTTCGCTGCGCCTATGGCGAGCGCCTGGCTTTTGCTCCCGCGACCGAACCGGAAAATCATTTTGTCCTGCGCGACGCGGCGAACAAGGATCGCTTCCTCCTCCGCAACCTCGCGGCGGAGACAGTGGCGGTCGCACGGCTGGAAACGGCCGGCTTCACCGAAACCAACCAACATTACGAAATGCGCGATGCCGGACGCGTCGTGCGCTTTTTTGCCTTCGATTACCCGGCCCTGCCCGAGGCGTGGAAGATCTCGGTCACACCGCGGCTCGAGAAGGCGAACAGCGAATTGGAGCCGGTCACGCCGACGATTGAGATTGTTCGCTCGGGTGAAGATTGGTTTGAGCTCAAATATTCGGTCGCGACCGCCGCCGGGGAAGGGATCCCGCTCGCCGAAGTGCAACGTCTTCTGCGCTCCGGGCAAAGCCAGGCGCGACTAACGAACGGAAAAACAGCCGTTCTCGATCCGGATGCGCTCGACGACTTCGAGCAAGTCCTGCGGGACACCGATCCGCGTCAGAATCAGCCGGGCGTTTATCGTCTGAACCGGATTCAGGCTAGTTACCTGGCGACGACCGCGGAGGAAATCGGGGCGCGTTTGATCGGCGCTTCCCAAGCGCTCCAGAACAAACACGACGCGAGAAATCTTCACGAGCAACTGGGGTCGCTGGGTGAGCAATTGCGCGATTATCAGCGCACCGGCGTGGCCTGGCTCGCCGCGCTCGCCGAGCAGAAGCTGGGCGGCATTTTGGCCGACGAAATGGGTTTGGGTAAAACCGTGCAAACGCTGGCGTTTCTCCGCCTGCAGCGCGGCCATGGCCCGGCCCTGATCGTTTGCCCGACCTCGCTCCTCTCGAACTGGCAGCGCGAAGTGGAACGTTTCACCCCCGAGTTGAAAGTGTTGCGGATCGACGGCTCCGATCGCGCGCAAAAGATCGCCCGCCTCGCGGCGCACGATCTTGGCCTAACGAGCTACGGTCTGCTCCGGCGCGACGCCGAATTCTATGCCGGGCTGCCGCTGGACACCGTCGTGCTCGACGAAGCACAGCATATCAAAATCCCCGACACGCAAAACGCGCAGGCTGCCTTCAGTCTCAAGGCGCGGCAGCGTTTCGTCCTAACCGGCACCCCGATGGAAAACTCGGTCCGCGATCTTTGGTCGCTGATGAATTTTGTCGCGCCCGGTTATCTCGGGACGCGGAACGATTTCCGGGAACGCTACGAGCGGCCGCTCGCAAGCGGGCCCGAGCCGGTCCTGCAACGACGGCTGGCGCGCAGGCTCCGTCCTTTCC
>JALYQE010000172.1 GCA_030855965.1 Verrucomicrobiota bacterium
GCTAGCTCAACCGAGGCGGAGCGTGCGCGAGCAGGCTCCGTTGCAAAACGGATTCCGCGAAAGTGCGGATCCCTGGCGGTCCGGTATCGAGTTCGGCCGCGGGAGCCGCCGAGTTTCCGAAGACCAATTGAAAATTAAACTCGAGATACGGCTGAAGCCCAAAAAGGTTGAGATCGTAGCCGCCGGAGATTTTCGCCGGCGCGAGCGTGGCGCTGAGCGCCTTGCAGCAGAGCAGCTCACCCTGGTTAGGCGATTTTTCCGGCTCCGATGAATGCCCGGGGCAAATCTCCTGGGCCACCGGCTGCAGGAGAACGCCGGCCAACGCACAATGATCCGAAGCAACAAGCCACGCGGCGATGCTCAGCAGGACAATGGCGAGGCGGAATCTCACGGCATACTTAGTCCCACATGAGGCGCTCCTGTTCAAATAATGATCGAGACCCGATGCGGGCGGCGATAAAGTGCCCGGCCGCAAACTTGCCGCGCCCCGCTAAAATCTTGCTGTCGAGCATCCTTTCCCGTATGCCAAGCGTAACAAAATGCGCCACCGACTTTCTTGCCCGCCGATGGAATTAGCCGCCCCGGAAGGCCCTCTTGCGTGCGCACATCCGATTATGAACGACTTCACCTTCACCAAATGAGCACGATCAACGCCGAATCCGCCGTCCGGGAACGCTACGCCGCCGGAGCCAAAGCCGCCGAGGCGAAGCTCTGCTGCCCGGTCGATTACAATCCCGAATATCTCAAAGTCATCCCGCAGGAGGTGATCGAGCGCGATTACGGCTGCGGCGACCCGAGCAAATATCTGCGCGCCGGCGAGACGGTGCTCGATCTCGGCAGCGGCACGGGCAAGATCTGTTTCATTGCGGCGCAAGTGGTCGGGCCGGGCGGCAAAGTGATCGGCATCGATATGACCGACGAAATGCTCGGCGTCGCCCGGACTAACGCGCCGATCGTGGCGGAGCGGATCGGTTACACCAACGTCGAGTTCCGCAAAGGCCGGATCCAGGATCTCGCGCTCGATCTCGAGAAACTCGATGCAGAACTGCAGGCGCGTCCCATTACCGACGCGGCCTCGTTTTTGCGCGCCGACGAACTCGCCCAGGAATTGCGGGTCAAACATCCGCTCGTCGCGACCGACTCGGTCGACGTCGTTGTCTCCAATTGCGTGCTCAACCTGGTCGAGCCGAAATCGAAGAAGCAGTTGTTTGAGGAAATCTTTCGAGTTCTGAAAAAAGGCGGCCGCGCCGTGATCTCCGACATCGTCTCGGACGAAGAAGTGCCGGGGCACCTGCAAAACGATCCGGAACTCTGGAGCGGCTGCATCTCGGGCGCGTTGACCGAGGAAGGATTTCTCCAGGCCTTCGGCGACGCCGGCTTTTACGGAATTCAGATTCTGAAACGCGACGAGCAGCCGTGGCAAACCGTCGAAGGCTTCGAGTTTCGCAGCCTCACGATCGAGGCTTTCAAGGGCAAACAAGGTCCCTGCTTCGAGCGCAACCAGGCGGTGATTTATCGCGGGCCATTCCGCGAAGTGCTCGATGACGACAACCACCGGATGGAACGCGGCGTGCGCTACGCGGTCTGCGACAAGACCTACAATCTTTATCGCAAGGAGCCCTACCGTGAATTCTTCGAGTTTGTCGAACCTTTGACCGACATTCCGTTAGGCGAAGCGAAGCCGTTCGACTGCTCGCATACCGCCCGGCGTCATCCGAAAGAGACGAAGGGCCAGGACTACAAGGTCACGACCGAAGCGAGCAGTTGCTGCGACGGCGGCAGCTGCTGCTAGCCGGCCGGCAAGGAACGGCGGTTTGCGACCGCCGAGGGCCCTTACAAAATGCGCCCCTCCTTGGCCAAACCTCGAACCGCTCCCGCTTTCCGCAGATTTTGACAACAGTCGTCTCTGGCTTTATGCGCAGGGACGCATATTATCCTTCCACCATGCCGCGCACTGATTGCACCGAAATCCTGAAGGCCATGGCGGACCCGAATCGTCTCCGGCTCGTCAACGCTCTCGTCGCGCGCGAGCTGAGCGTGAACGATCTGGCAAAAAGGCTGGCCATCTCGCAATACAACGTTTCCAAACACCTGCGCGTGCTGCGCCATGCCGGCATCGTTAGCGTCCGAGCCGAGGGCACGCAGCGGCGCTACACGATCGCGTCCAGTCTCGAGGTGCGGGCCGATGAGAACGGCAAGATCATCGACTTCGGTTGCTGCTCCTTCGACTTCAACCGCCTCGCTTCCTAAACACCCGGCCGGAATATCGTGCGTCTGCAGGTCATGTTTTAACGAAGAACAACAAGCCCCCGCTGCAAAAAATTCCAAGCACATCAAAGCAACTCACCTTCTCCTTACCATCTCGCTCGCCGCTGTCTCGCTGGCGACCTTCGGCTGCAGCAAGAACTCAAAGTCCAGCGAAGAGCGCGTCAAGATCACGCTGACCGGCGCCACCACCGTCGCGCCGTTGATCGCCGAGATCGCAAAGCGCTACGAGCAGGCGCATCCGAACGTCCGCATCGACGTGCAGACCGGCGGCTCATCGCGCGGCATCAATGATCCGAAGAGCGGCCTGGTCGATATCGGCATGGCCTCGCGCGGGCTGAAGGAGAACGAGCAGGAGGGACGCAAGTCCCACCTTCTCGCGCAGGATGGCGTCTGCTTCATCGTGCACAAGTCGAACCCGGTGAACGAACTCTCCGACGAGCAGATCCTCGGCATCTTCACGGGCAAGATCGACAATTGGAAGGAAGTGGGCGGCAACGACGCTGCCATCACCGTCATCAACCGCGCCGAGGGCCGCTCGGAATTGGAGCTGATGATGACGTTCTACAAACTGAAGCCGGACGATTTCAAAGCCGACCTGATTTCCGGCGAAAATCAGCACGGCCTCAAAGCGGTCGCGGGCGATCCGAACGCGATCACCTACATGTCGGTCGGCGCCTCGGAATTCGAAGCGGCCAATGGTGCGCCGCTCAAGCTGCTGCCACTGCGCGGGATCGCGGCCTCGAGCAAGACAGTCGAGAAAGGCGAGTTCCCGCTCTCGCGTCCGCTCATTCTGGTGACGAAGCCGGAGGTGCCGGCACACGTGCAGGCCTTTCTCGACTTCGCGATGTCGGATAAGGTGCACGATCTCGTGCGCCAGCAGTCGTATGTCCCGATTCAATAGGGACGCCGTCCTGCTCGTGCTGCTGCGCGGCTGTGCCTGTGTAGCGGGCGCGATCACGCTGCTCGTCGCTTATTTTCTCGTCGTCGAATCGATCCCGGCGCTGCGGCATGTCGGACTCCGCTTTTTCACCGATCCCTCCTGGCATCCCTTTGAAGAGGCGGGACAAGGCACGTTCAATCTCGTCCCGATGCTCGCAGGCACCTTGCTGGTCATGAGCGGATCGGTCTTGCTCGCGACGCCGTTTGGAATCGGCGCGGCGATCTTCTGCCGCTTCTATGCGCCGCGTCCGGTGGCGCGCCTTTACCAGCGCATCATCGAGTTGCTGGCCGGGATTCCGTCGGTCGTCTTCGGCTTCTGGGGGCTGGTGGTGCTCGTGCCGATGATCAATCGCATCCAACCGCCCGGCCAGAGCATGCTCGCCGGAGTGCTCATCCTGGCGCTGATGATCCTGCCGACGATCGCGCTCATGGCCGACGCCGCGCTCGCGAATGTGCCCGACGATCTGCATCGCACCGCCGCCTCGCTGGGGCTTTCGCGTTGGGCCACGATTCGCGGCGTCACCCTGCCGGCGGCGAAGTCCGGGCTTTTCACCGGCGTGATTTTGGAAACGGGCCGCGCGATCGGCGAGACGCTCGCGGTTCTGATGGTCTGCGGCAACATCGTCAAAATCCCCGGCAGCATCTTCGAACCGGTGCGCACCCTGACCGCCAACATCGCGCTCGAAATGGCCTACGCGCTCGGCGACCACCGCTCCGCGCTTTTCGTCACCGGACTCATGCTGCTCATCATGATCGTCGGGCTGGTGGCGGCCGCGGAGATCATCAGCAAGGGGCGCATCTATGAATGAGCGGCGCGCGAAGACGGCTTCCAAACGCGCCGATCGCGTCGCGGCCGTCGTCCTTTGGGGAATGGCGTTGCTCGTCGCCG
>JALYQE010000174.1 GCA_030855965.1 Verrucomicrobiota bacterium
ATTATTCCGACGGCCGGCTCGCGCTCGAATCTTACAAGGAATACATCGAGGTTTTTGCCCGCAGTTTGAAGGAGACGATGGAAAGCCGGGAAGGGGTTTCTTATCTGCTGCGCGCGGTCGGGTTCGACGTCCCGCCGGAGGAGGTCAACCTCCGCCCGGATTTGCGCTGGAAATCCACCCCGCGTCCCTAACGACACGTCACCCCGGCGGTCCGCCGCAGGTGTGAGTAATTCCCGCTTGTTTCCCGCCGCTGTCTGTGGACAATCGCCCTCGCTGACCAATGGCCACAGTCCTGCTCATTGAAGATGACGCCGAGAGCCGCCGCACCACGGCGGAGCTTTTCCTGCGCGATGACTGGAACATCCTCGAAGCTGGCGACGGCGAAGTGGGAATCAGCCTCGCGTTGGAAAAACGCCCCGAGCTGATCCTGTGCGATCTGCTCATGCCGAAAGTGAACGGCTTCCAAGTCTGCCGGGCCATTCGCCAGCAACTGCAGCGGAGCAAAATCATCATCGTCTCGGGCCGCGATTACGGGGTCGATCGCAAGAGCGCGATCGAGTCCGGGGCCGATGAGTATCTCGTCAAACCGATCTCATGGGAGAAGCTGCGCGAAGTCATCGATCGGGTCATGCCCGAGGTTGCCGCCGGCGCCCCAAGCGGCCCGTTGCCGGAGTTCACCCCGCCTTCCACCCGGTTGCGTTTCTGGGGGGTGCGCGGTTCGATTCCCGTCCCGGGCTCGTCGACCGTCGGCTACGGCGGGAACACCAGTTGCATCGAAGTGCGGGCCGACGGCGAGATTATCATCCTCGATGCCGGCTCCGGGATGCGCGAGCTGGGGATCGCGCTCGAGCAGGAATTTGGCAGCCGGCCGATCAAGCTGACGCTGTTAATTTCCCATACTCACTGGGACCACATCCAGGGCCTGCCTTTCTTTCTCCCGGCCTACAACGAGAAAAATTCCCTCCGCCTGCTGGGTTACGAAGGCGCGCGTGCCGGTCTCGCCACGATCCTCGCCAGCCAGATGGAGACCTCGGTTTTCCCGGTCAGCCTGCGCGACATGCCGAGCGCGATCGAGATCGAGGAACTGCGCGACATGGAGTTCAGGGTCGGCAAGGTGCGGGTGGAAGCGCGCTTTGTGAATCATCCCGGGATCTGTGTCGGCTACCGGCTCTTCACGAAGAATGGATCGATCGCCTATCTCCCCGATAACGAGCCCTACGACGTTCTTAAGAGCAGTCTCGCCGGTAAGGAAAAAGGCGAGCGCGAAAAAGCGCAGGCTTATGCCGCGGCCGCCCGCGCCAAGCTGGTCGACTTTCTCCGCGGCGTCGATGTCCTGATCATTGATTCGCAGTACACCGATGAGGAGTACGAGAAGAAAGCGGGCTGGGGCCACGGCTCGCTCGGCAGCGCGGTGTCGCTCGCGCTCGATGCCGATGTGCACAAGCTCTTCCTCTTTCACCATGACCCGAGGCGTGATGATAAGGCCATCGACGCCATGGTGGAGTCAGCCCGCATGCTCGTCCTGGAAAGCGGCAAGCGGATGGAAGTCGACGCCGCCCGGGAAGGCTCGGAGGTCTGGTTAGGCGCGCGGAGCTAGCGGTCGCTCTGCCTGGCCTTCGCTGCACCGCGTAAAGCCGAGGTGAAGCGGACTAACTCCGCCGCCACCTGCTCGATGCGTTTCGCGATCTTTGAATCGGTCACTGTTTCCTCATCGAAAGCATCGGCCGTGGCAAAGACGAAACGGGGAATAACCACGCAGCGAAAATCCAGCATCAGGCTGTTGGCATAGGCCATGACTGACATGTAGCTGCTCATCCCGCCGGCCGCGCAGAGAAAGCCCACAATCTTGTCCTCCCACGCGCTCCCCGTGAGTTCGATCATGTTCTTGGCTGAGGCGCTGACGTCATAATTGTAAACCGGCGCCGAAACAATAATGCCGTCGGCCGCCGCGATCGCCGTGCTCAGTTTTTTCGCCGCGGGATGCGCGTAGCAGGCGTCCGCGTCGCAGAGCGGCAAATCCAGTTCGGCCAGGTCGAGCCAGTTGCAGTCAACCTTCGTCTCTTGCAGATGCCGAAACGCGATCCGTCCCATCTTGCGGCTCCGGCTGGCCGGATTACCGCTCGAGCTCACGACCAGATACTTCGGCATGGCAGGGAATAATGTGGCTCCGTGGCCGGGTCAAGATAGGCCGCGCCGCTAGAGCCAGCGTCGCTTTTTGAAATAAATCAGCTGTCCGATCGCGATCAGGATCATCAGCCCGAGGCAGACGAAGTAGCCATAGGGTTTCTTCAACTCAGGCATGCGCTCAAAGTTCATCCCATACACCCCCGCGATGAAGGTGAGGGGAATAAAAATGGCCGAGATCACAGTCAGGGTGCGCATGATCTCGTTCGTGCGCATTCCGATGCTCGAGATATGGATTTCGGTCAGCCCCGAAAGGACGTCCCTATAACTCTCGACCACGTCCATCAACTGCACGCTATGGTCGTAACAGTCGCGCAGATAGACCTTGGTTTCAGGGCGAATCAGACCCGGGTCTTCGTGCAGGAGCAGGTTGGTCACGTCGCGCAATGGCCAGACCATTCTCCTGATCTGAGTCAGCGTTCGCTTATGTTCATGCAGGCTGCCGACCGGGCGCACCAGCGGGTTATCGACTAACTCATCCTCGATGATGTCGATCTCGTTTCCGATCGATTCCAGGACCGGGAAATAATGATCGATGATCGAGTCGAGCAAGGCATAGGCGAGATAGTCGGGCCCGGCCTTGCGAATCCGCCCTTTTCCGCTCCGGATGCGCGCACGCACCGGTTCGAAGACATCGCGTTCCGGCTCCTCCTGCAGGGTTATGAGAAAGTGCTTGCCCAGGAACATGCTGACCTGCTCGCCGCCTATCTCTTTGTCCTGGCCGAGATAGATCATCTTGGAAACGATGAAGAGATAATCGTCGTACTGCTCCACCTTTGGCCGCTGGTTGATATCGACGACATCTTCCAGGGCAAGAGGGTGCAGGTTAAAGTGTTCGCCGAGGATGCGCAGGACATTGAGATCGCCCAGGCCATCGATATTGATCCAGGTCACGAGCTCATTGTTGAGATGAACGAGAAGCTCGTCGCACTCGACATCTTTGCGCTCCTCCAGGCCGTCCGGCCCGTACTCGATCAGGGTAATGATGGGCTCTTCCTTCGGGGCATCCTGGGAAAGCTTGAGCAAGCCAGGCGCTTCCCCCGGCACTACATGGCGTCGTCTTTTAAACATTTCGCTATCGTGCGCTGCCCGCACGCCGCAGCGCAAGCGCGATTCAGCCGGTCGGCCGCACCCGTAGTTTGCGCTCGAGGATTTCGCCCACCAACCCCGGGTTTGCCTTGCCCCCGGAGAGCTTCATGACTTGGCCCTTGAGGTAGTTGAGGGAGGGAGCGTGTCCCGCCTGGAAATCGGCCACCGGTTTCGGACTCGCCGCGATCACCTGCTCACAGAGAACTTCGATCGCGCCGGTGTCGCTCAATTGCGCGATGCCCTTTTCCTCCACGATGGCGCCGGCGCTTTTTCCGCTGCCAAACATCTCGGCGAAAACTTCCTTCCCCTGCCGGCTGCTGATTTTTCCCTCGTCGATCAGGTTGA
>JALYQE010000195.1 GCA_030855965.1 Verrucomicrobiota bacterium
CCGCAGCCCTCAGCATCGTCGCGCGCGAGACCGGCGCCGTCGTTGTCGCCTCCCTTTTCGAGAAACGGACCGCCGGCCTTTACCACAACACCGCCGCCATCATCGGCCCCGACGGCGAGCTGATGGGAAAATATCGCAAGATGCACATCCCCGACGACCCGCTTTTCTACGAGAAGTTTTACTTCACCCCCGGCGACCTCGGGTTCCGGGCCTGGCCGACGAAACACGGCAACATCGGCGTCTGCGTCTGCTGGGATCAATGGTATCCCGAAGCCGCCCGCCTCACCGCCCTGCGCGGAGCCGAGATCTTGTTTTATCCGACGGCGATCGGCTGGCATCCCTCCGAGAAAGCGAAATACGGCTACGCCCAGCATTCCGCCTGGGAAACGATGCAGCGCAGCCACGCCATCGCCAACGGCTGCTTCGTCGCCGCGGTCAACCGCGTCGGGCACGAAGCGCCGGTCGGCGGCGACGGGATCGAATTCTGGGGCCAGAGCTTCATCGTCGCCCCGAGCGGCGAGATCCTGGCCAAGGCCAGTGTCGACCGCGAAGAAATCATCTTCGCCGACGTGGAATGGAAGCGGGTCGCGGAACACCGCACCCACTGGCCCTTCCTCCGCGACCGCCGCATCGACGCCTACGGCGGAATCGAGCAGCGGCTGATCGACTAAGTCGCGAAGGCCGAAAGACGCGCATTCACCTCCGGGGAGCACGGGGTGCCACCCCGTCGCTGCCGGGAGCCTCCCGGCGGCACGCTTGGAATTTGCGTCCCCGGACCATCAGCCAGACGCGAAGATGCTCGAAAGACTCCCGAGCGAAAAACGGGGTAACACCCCGTGCTCCCCGGAAAATCTGCGATCCTCGCTCACACAAATCCCGACGCCGATTTTGCCGAACGCCGGAATGCGATAACTTACCGCATGAAAACAAACCGACTTCTCCACCTTGGATTGAGCCTGCTCGCGGCCGGCTCCTTCACTCTCACCAGCTCCGCCACTGCCCAGGAACCGACCAAAGCCATCGCCGTCCTCCACCCGACCAAGGGGAGCAAGGTTGAAGGCACTGTCTCCTTCACCAAAACCGGCGACGGCGTGAAAATCGTGGCCGACTTCACCGGCCTGACGCCCGGCAAACACGGATTCCACATCCACGAATTCGGCGATTGCTCCTCGCCCGACGGCAACGCGGCCGGCGGCCATTTCAACCCGACGAATAATCCGCACGCCGGCCACGACGCCGAGACCCGCCACGCCGGCGACCTCGGAAATATCGAGGCCGACAGCTCGGGCAAGGCGCATCTGGAGTTGACCGACAAGACGATGATGATGAGCGGCGAGAACTCGATCATCGGCCGCGGCTTCATCGTGCACGAGAAAGCCGACGACCTGAAAACGCAGCCGACCGGAGATGCCGGCGGCCGGGTTGCCTGCGGCGTCATCGGTATCGCCAAGCCCTAACGACACCATGTTCTCCCTCGGAATCGAATCCTGGTTGGTCCGGCAGTTTTCCCCTGTCCAACCGCGGGTGACCTGTGCGAATTTCCTTCCGCCATGCAATTGATGACGCTGAAGGAAGTTCGCCAGGCGGTCACCCAGGGCCCGCTCGAGGCGCGCGTCCACGTCCAGCTCGAGACGGTCGCGGCCAAGTTTACCCGCGAACAAAAGCCGTACTGCGAGCTCACCCTGGCCGACTCGGCCGACCGCATGACGCTGCGGGTCTGGAGCGATCACCCGAGCTACAAAGCCTGCGACTCGATGGCGAGCGGCGATTTCGTCGAGATCACCGGCGAGTTTTATCAACATCAGCAGTACGGCCTCGACGTTAGGCGTTGGAAAACGCGTCCGCTCAGCGCGGAGGAACGCGCCCATCTCCTGCAAGGTCCGCCCGCGCTGCGCGCGAAACAGGCGGCCGATTGGGAATTCATCGTCGCCACCACGGCCGCGATTCGCGACCCGCGTCTTTACGCGCTTTGCGCCGAGTTCATCACGCAATACGGCGAGCGTTTTCGCCACACCGCCGGCGCCCGTACTTATCATCACGCCCGCCGCGGCGGCCTGGTCGAGCACACCGCGCAAATGATGCGGGTCGCGGCGCAAATCGCCCCGCTCTACCCGGACTTGAATCTCGACCTCCTCGTCACCGGCATTCTCTTCCACGATTCCGGCAAGCTCTGGGAAAATCATCTGCCCGAGACCGGCTTCAGCATGCCGTTCGATGAGCGTGGCGAGATGGTCGG
>JALYQE010000243.1 GCA_030855965.1 Verrucomicrobiota bacterium
TCCAGTTGAGCATACTTTTGAAAGTGCGGGACGGCAGCGGCCGGCCGGTTCTGGGCCCATTCGATAAAGCCCAGACCCATATGCGGGTCGGCGTAACCTGGCCGGAGCGCAATCGCGCGGCGGCAGGCCGCCGAGGCTTCCGCGAACTGGCGCAGCCTGTAGGCGATCGCGCCGTGAACAGAGTGCGCGACGGGATTCTTCGGGTTGCGCCCGGCCAGGTCGCGCACGAGATCGAGCGCGTGGCCGTAGTCGCGCGCCTGGAGCGACACCGTCAGCTTCCGCACGGCAGGGTCGTTCTCGAGCGTGCGGGCGTCGAGCACGATGCGGTCGGTCGGGCTTTGCACAAACTTCTCCGGAGGCGGCAGCTTTTTCAGGAGCTGATCGACGGTCGCGTCGGCCGCCGGGAGCGTTGCGGGAGCGGCGAGGATGAGGAGGAGACTAACGAGAACGGGCGGAACAGAACTTTTCATCGCACGGTTGTAGCGCAAATGGGCGGGAAATCCAAGAGGACTCACACTCTCTTGCCCAACGCGCACGCTCCTGCTAAACGGAGGCGCGTGTTTTCTCGATTTCTGTTCCGCCTCGGGCTCGCCCTGTTTGCGCTCGCCGCCGCCGCGACCGCTCCCGCCGCATCGGTCTGGAAAGTGACCGCGCCTAACGGCGCCACGATCTATCTCGGGGGATCGATCCACGGGCTGAACAGCACAGACTATCCGCTGCCCTCGGCCTACAACCGCGCTTTCGATGCCACCTCCGCGTTGGTCATCGAAGACGACCCCAATGTCTCACGACGCACGGCCGACAAGTTTTACAAATCCGGTTTTTATCCAAAAGGCGACAGCCTCAAGAATCATATCGACCCGCGCACCTACGATTACGTGCGGCGCGTCCTGCGCACGGTGCCGGAAGCGGAAATTGCAAGGTGCAAACCCTGGATGTTGGTCATGATGCTCTGGTCGGGCGGCACGAACGAGCTCGGGATAGAAGCTTTTCTAATCAAACGGGCGCGGATCAACAAAAAGCCGATTCTCGGCCTGGAGTCGTTTCGCGAGCACGCCGACGTCCTCGCCGGGATGTCGGATGAACAGGCCGAGCTCGTCCTCCTGCAAACCTTCATCCCGCAGGCGCCCGGGACCGATTTGCGCGGCAAGATTGTCGCCGCCTGGCGCCGCGGCGACGCCGACACCATTGCGCGCCTCTCCCAGGAGACCGCACGCGATCTGCCGACATTCGCCCGGCGCCTGAACGTGGAACGGAACCGTAACTGGATGCCAAAAATCGAGCGTTACCTGCGCGAACGTCGCAATTATTTCGTAGTCGCGGGCGCGGCCCACATGGGCGGACCGGACGGGCTCCTGGCCCTGCTCAAAGCGCGCGGCTACCGGATCGAGCAGCTCTAAGTTGTAGCCGGGGACGCTGTCCCCGGCCGAACTCTCTCTGAGCTCTCGTCGAAAGCAAAATCTCGCACAGAGACGTCCCCCCCGTGCATCGCCTCTCTGCCGTGGGGGACCGGGGACAGCGTCCCCGGCTACAAATCGGTGGCCGAAGTTTCGGCCGGTGTTACCTTGGACCCATGGAAAAGCCACAAATCACAGCCTATCTCAAAACCCAGTGCGGCTGGAGCGGCGGCGTCCGCGCTGTCCTCGCCAAATACGATCTTCCTTTTACCGAAAAAGACATCATCCAGAATCCCGCCTTCCGCTGGGAGATGGAAACCAAAAGCGGTCAGCCCCTTTCTCCCTGCGTCGAGATCAATGGCGAAATGGTGGCCGACGTCAGCGGCGAAGAAGTCGAGCGCTACCTGATCGAGCACAAGCTCGTCCAGCCTAACGAAAAAGAGGCCGGAGTTCCAATCAACGCCCCGTGCGCGAACGAGCAGCATGGCGAGCCGGTGAAGATGAAATTCTAGGCGGCGTTTTTTGCTTTCGAAAAGGCCTTCTCCGATTCCCGGGGAAGGCCTTTTTCTTTCCCGCGGCTCGCGCTTTCCTCCCTGCGCAGGTGTGATTTAGTTCTCTCGCGAAGCGCCCGGTGCTTTAGCGTCCAACTCTTTCATGAAAATATTCGCGCGTAGCGATCGCCGCTCGAAGAGCCCGAGGCCCCGGAAGAAGACCCGGCACGGCTTGCGCTGGGTGCTGGGCTTCTTCCTCGTCGCGCTCCCGGCCGCGCTCGTCATCGCGGTCCTCTCCTTCTACGCCGTCTGGGCCCAGACCTTTGACCTAAAACGCCTCGGCACGATGCCGGAGCGCAACACCGTCTTCGACGTCGACGGCAAAATCTACAGCCGACTCGCCGGCGCCAACCGCCTGAAGGTGCCGCTCCAGGAAGTGTCGCCCCATTTCATCAAGGCCCTCCTCGTCCGCGAAGACACCCGCTTCTACGAACATGGCGGAATCGACTGGCGCGGGGTGGCGCGCGCACTCTATCGCGACATCCTGAGCGGCTCCATCAAGGAAGGCGCGAGCAGCATCACCCAGCAACTCGCGCGCAACAGCCTCCCGTTAGGCGGGCGCACGATCAGCCGCAAATTGCTCGAGGCCATGGTCGCGTTGCGGATCGAGCGCGAGCTGAGCAAGGACCAGATCCTCGAGCTCTACGTGAACCGGATTTATTTCGGCTCCGGCTGTTACGGGGTCGAGACTGCCTCGCAGGCTTATTTCGGGAAGAACGCCGCCAAAATCGATCTCTCCGAGTCGGCTCTGCTTGCCGGATTGATCCGCAGCCCGAATCGATTCTCGCCCTTGCGAAATCCGGAGGGCGCCCGGGTGCAGCGCGACACCGTCCTCAATCGTCTGCAGGATTTGAAAAAGATCACGGCAAGCGAAGCGCTCCAGGCGAAGCGGGAGAAAATCAATTCCCATCGCAAGCGGCTCACCCTCATCCAGGAAAACTACGCGATGGATGCGGTGCAACGAGACCTCAACCTTCTCCTCACTGCCGATCAGATCGATAATGGCGGCCTCTTCATTTACACCACGCTCGATCCGGCGGTGCAAAAAGCCGCGACTGACGCGATCGAAAAACAGCTGAGCAAAATCGAGCGCCAGCCCGGCTTCAAGCATCCGCTCAAGTCGCGCTACCAGGCCCCGGCCGAGGGCGAAGACAGCGCCATGCCTTATCTGCAAGGCGCGCTCGTCGCGATCGACAACGCCAGCGGTGGCATCCGCGCCCTCGTCGGCGGGCGCGATTATGCCCAGAGCAAATTCAATCGCGCCCTCGCGCCGGCCAATCGCCAGATCGGTTCTTCCTTCAAGCCGTTCGTTTACACCCTCGCCTTCATGCACGGCTTGTTGCCGGGCGCGGCGGTGAGCGATGGGCCGATCCAGCCGGGCGAAATCCAGGGCGCCGGCAATTGGTCCCCGGGAAATTCCGACGGGCGTTACGTCGGGATCAAGCCGGTCTCCCACGGCCTCATCCAATCGCGCAACACCATGAGCGTGCGAGTGGGCGAGTTTGCCGGGATCGACGACACGCAAAAAATCGCGACCACGTTAGGACTCGGGACCGAGATTCCGCGCGGCGCCGCCATTTACATCGGCTCCTTCGAGACCGACCTGAAGGATCTGACCTCGGCCTACACCGTTTTCCCCAATGCCGGGGTGCGCAAACAATCCTACATCATCGAGCGCATCGACGACCCCGATCACCAGCCGATCTATCGCGCGGCCCATGTCACCCTGCCCGTGCTCGACCCCGGCGCGACCTGGATGACGACCCAGCTCATGCAGGAAGTCATGACCCGCGGGACGGCGGCGAGCGCGCGGTCGTTAGGCTTCAAACTCCCCGCGGCCGGCAAAACCGGGACGACAAACGATTACAAGGACGCGTGGTTTGTCGGCTTCACCAGCTCGCTCACCTGCGGCGTCTGGGTCGGGTTCGATCAACCGGCCACGATCACCTCGCAGGGCTACGGCTCGGCCCTCGCCCTGCCGATCTGGACCCAGGTCATGAGTAAGGCCTCCGATCGTTACCCGGCGCAGCAATTCCGCGCACCGGTCGTGACCCAACGGGCGACCGTCTGTTCGATCTCCAACGCGATCGCGACCAGCGGCTGCGTCGCGGCCGGGGCCGCCTACGAAATCGATCTGCCAGTCGATAAAATCCCGCGTGGAGTCTGCAAAGTGCACAGTGGCGACCCCACCCTGCTCGGCCGCCGGGTGGAGCAATTGCAGGAGAAGGTAAAGGAAGTGCCGCGCGGCATTTTGCGCTCGTTCAAACGCTTCTTCGGCGGCGGGAAGTAAGGCCCCGAGCGGAAATCCAAAAAGCCCGGCCTTATCTCCGATTTCGTTACGACGGGATTCGGATTTCGAAATTTCCGACTAACTCCCCGAGCCGACGTACTCCGCTGAGTAGGTGTCGAACTTGGCGGTCGAACCGACCGGCGGCGGGCTCTTCACGTCGTAGACGTTGTTCCCCACCACTTCCTGCGATTGCGTGTCCCAGATCATCACGCTCTTCTTCGCATCTGCTGAGGTTTTCTCGTTTTTCTCCGTGTCGACCGCGATGTAGCGGGTCTTGCGCGCCTTCATTTTGCTTTTGCGTTCGGCCGACATTTTGGCGTAGGCGCGTTGCGCGCGTTCTTCCGCGATCCGGTGCTGGCGTTCCGTCGCCTGGTGCTTGGCGATGATGAAGGTGACCGCGGCCACGACCGCTCCGGTGGCGGCGCCGATCGCGACTGATTCACCCACGCTCGCGCCGGAGGCCCGGGCGATTCCGCCGGCCGTAGCGCCGCCGGCGGCGCCAAAGACACCGGCATTTTGCAATGGGGTCATGTCCGCACAGCCGGCCCCTAGAATCGAGACAGCCGCCAACAGCGAAGAAGTTCTCAGCATCGTAATTTTCATGTGGGGCCGAGTGTTAGGCGCGGCTGGGCCGGTGACAAGATCTAATTTTGGTAGCGGTTGTAGCCTGGGGCGCTGACCCCGGCCTGAGCAGGAGG
>JALYQE010000244.1 GCA_030855965.1 Verrucomicrobiota bacterium
GCATTCTCGTGGCCGTGTCTTTTTTGCTTCTGTCGGCATTCTCCGCCGTTGCCGCGGACCCAACTCCATCCTCATCGCCCGCTCCAACCGCGCCGTCCATGTCTGCAAACCCATTGCTCAAAGAAAGCACCCTCGATTTCCATTATCCGCCCTTCGACAAAATTAAACCGGTGCATTTCACCCCCGGCTACGAGCAGGGCATGGCCGATCACCTCAGCGAGATCGAGCCGATCGCGAGCAATGCCGAGGCGCCGACTTTTGACAACACCATCGTCGCTCTCGAAAAAACCGGCGACCTCCTCGGCCGGGTCGACCGCATCTTTTCCAACCTGACCAGCGCGCACACCAACCCCGATCTCCAGAAGATCGAGACCGAGATGGCCCCGAAACTCTCCGCCCATCAGGACGCGATTTTTCTCAACGGCCCGCTCTTTAAACGGGTCGAGACTCTTTACAACAACCGCGAAAAACTCAGCCTCGACGACGAATCGAAATGGCTGGTCGAGCGCTACTACAAAGATTTCGTCAGGGCCGGCGCCAAGCTTTCCGACACGGATAAGACCAAGCTTAAGAAGATGAACGCCGAGCTGGCGGAGTTGCAGACCAAGTTTTCTCAGAACGTCCTGAAAGAGAAAAACGCCGACGTCATCGTGGTCGACAAGCGCGAGGAACTCGACGGCCTGTCGCCGGATGCGATCACGGCCGCAAGCGCGGCCGCGAAGGAGGAAAAGAAGGAGGGCAAGTTCGTCCTCGCCCTGCAGAATACCTCCCAGCAACCGCCCCTGACCAATTTGAAGAATCGCGCCCTGCGGGAGCGGATCATGAAGGCTTCCCTCGCCCGCAACAGCCACGGCGGCGAATGGGACACGCGCAATATCGTCCTGCGCACCGCGAAATTGCGTGCAGAGCGGGCCGCCCTCCTCGGCTACGAGAGCCACGCCGCCTACCAGCTCGAAGACCAGACGGCGGATGACGTCGCGACGGTGAACAAGCTCCTCGACCAGATGGCTCCGCCCGCAGTCGCAAACGCGCGCAAGGAAGCAGCTGAAATGCAGAAGGTCATCGACCAGGAAAAAGGCAACTTCCAGCTCGCCGCCTGGGACTGGGCGCATTACTCCGAAAAAGTGCGCCAGGCGCGCTACGCCTTTGATGAGGCGCAGATCAAACCCTATTTCGAGTTCGATCACGTCCTGATCGATGGCGTCTTCTTCGCCGCGACCAAGCTCTACGGTCTCACTTTCAAAGAGCGCAAGGATCTACCCGTCTATCACCCCGACGTCCGCGTCTTCGACGTTTTCGACAAGGACGGGAGCAAGCTCGCCATCTTCCTCGTCGACTGGTATGCCCGCCCCTCCAAGCGCGGCGGCGCCTGGATGAACGAATACGTCAACCAGAGCCATTTGTTAGGCGTGAAACCGGTCGTGGCCAACCACCTCAACATTCCGAAACCGGAAGCCGGCCAGCCGACCCTCCTCACCTACGACGAAGTGCGGACCGCTTTCCACGAATTCGGCCACGCCTTGCACGGGATGTTTTCCAACGTGAAATACCCGCGCTTCAGCGGCACGAGCGTGCCGCGCGATTTCGTCGAGTATCCCTCGCAGGTGAACGAGATGTGGATGATCTGGCCGGAGATCCTGCAAAACTACGCCAAGCATTATAAGACCGGCGAGCCGATGCCGAAGGAGCTGCTCGAAAAGGTGATGGATGCGGAAAAGTTCAACCAGGGCTTCAAGACCACGGAATACCTTGCCGCCGCGATGCTCGACCAGGCCTGGCACCAGATGAAACCGGGCGAAGTGCCTAACGACGCCCTCGCCTTCGAAGCGAGCGCGCTGAAAAAAGCCGGGGTCGACTTCGCGCCCGTCCCGCCGCGCTATCGCACGGCCTACTTCTCGCACGCCTTCGCCGGCGGTTACTCGGCCGGTTATTACAGCTACATCTGGAGCGAAGTGCTCGATGCCGACAGCGTCGAATGGTTCAAGAAAAACGGCGGCCTGACGCGCGAAAACGGCGATCACTTCCGCGACACCCTCCTCTCCCGCGGCGGGAGCCAGGACGCGATGAAGCTCTTCAAGAACTTCACCGGCAAGGATCCCTACATCGAGCCGCTCCTCGAACGCCGCGGGCTGGCCGCGCCGTTGACAGGAGAAGCGCCGCCGCCAAAGTAACCGGGCGCGCAACGGCGGCTCCCGAAGGAAGGCTTATCGGGCGCCCGCCAATCCCGCGAAAAGCGCCGCGTAGACCTCGATCCCGTCCCAGAGATTCTGCAGTCGCAGATTCTCATCCGCTCCGTGCTGGTTGTCGTCGTGATTCGCGATCGGCAGGCCGATCACCGGGGTGTCGTTAGGCTGCTGGAAAAGGTACATCGGAATACTTCCCCCAACGGTCGGGAGCCGCACCGGCTCGTGGCCGGCCGCGGTCATGAGATCGGCGATCTCGCGCGAGAGCGGGAGGTCGAGCGAAGTCCGGGCCGGAGGATAACCGGCGCCCCAGTTCGCGCGCACGATCTTCGCGTGTTTCATCCGGATCGCGGCGTCCGGCGGTTCGCGCACAACCTTGTAACCCTGGGCCTCGAGATGCCGCTCCACCAGCGGCTGGATCGATTCCGGGGTCTCGTTAGGCACGAGCCGGAAGTCGAGCGAGGCCCGCGCTTCCGGCGGGATGCTGTTGGACGATTTTTCGCCCACCCCGCTGCTCTCGATCCCGCGCACATTCAACGCCGGGAGGAGCAACAACTCGTTCAGGGGTTTGCCGGCACCTTCCGTCGCGCCGATTTGAAATTCGCGGCGCAGCTCCGCTTCGACGTCGGGAATTTTCGCGAGCGCGGCCTGTTCTTCCGCACTCGGCGGTCGCACCTCCTCATAAAATCCTTTGATCAGGATCCGGCCATTCTCGTCCCGCATCGAGGCGAGCAGGTGCGCCAGCCTAACGATCGGGTTTGGCACCCAGTTCCCGTAATGGCCGTCGTGCAAGCCCTTGACCGGTCCATAAACCGTCAGCTCGAGATCGACCACCCCGCGCGCGCCGAAGAACAGCTCCATCCGCCGGCTCTGATGGACCGGTCCGTCGCAAAGCACCCAGGCATCCGGGCGCAAAACCCCGGGATATTTTTTCAGGTACTGCGCGAGATGCGGCGAGCCCGCTTCCTCTTCGCCTTCGAAAACGAAGCGGAGATTCACCATCGGTGCGACCCCCTGGGCTCGGAGCGCGTCGAGCGCGGCCACGATCCCGATGATCGGTGCCTTGTCGTCCCCCGACGAGCGCGCGTAAAGCCGCCACTCCGGATCGATCTTATTCGCGTCGCGCCAATCGACCTCGTTGCCCGCGCGGTCGCGCATGACCGGTTGCCACGGCGCGCTCTTCCACTTCGCCGGATCGACCGGCTGGCCGTCGTAATGCGCGTAGAACGCGATCGTCCGCTTCGCCTCCGGGACGACGAGATCGCCGACCACGATCGGCGGCGCGCCCTCGACCGTGAGCAACTGTGTCGTTAGGCCGCGCTTTTTCAGCATGGCCGCGATCAGTTCGGCATTGCGCTGAATGTTCGGCCTGTCACTCGCCAGGTTTGGAATCGCGAGCAGCTCGGAAAATTCCTCCAAAATCTGGCGCTCGTTTTGCCGGCGCCAGTCTCCCGCTTGCTTTGCCACCGCCGCCGGCTCCGCCGCCAGCGCCTCGCCGGCGAGAAACAGGGCGAGGATAAAAGCGAGCCGGCTCATTCTTGTTTCAACTTCGCGAGGTAACGCAGAATGAGGTAATCGGCCAGGCCGAGCAGGACCGCGACGAGCGGGAAAGTGCGCAGCCCCATCACGCGATCGGCGCGCTCACGATTCCACGCCACGGGAAGCGTGAGCACGAAGGCAACAACCAACTGCCCAAGTTGCAACCCGCTGTTTGCCCAGTCCCAATCGATCATGCCTGACGTTCGTTTCTCCTAGCGCAGTTCGGCCGTGGCGCCCTCGATTTTTTTCCACGGCTCGGCCCGGCCACCAAGATGTTTGGCGAGGAACTCCTCGACCCGTCCGTAGAAGTCGAAATTATTTTCCGGCAGGGCGAAGCCGTGGCCTTCATCGGGATACACCACATAAACCACTTCGCGTTTCGCCTCGCGCAAGGCCTCGACCATCCGGTCCACATTCGCGATCGTGACCCGCGGATCGTTCTGGCCCTGGCCGATGAGAAGCGGGTCGCGAATTTTATCAACGTGATAAAGCGGCGAAACTTCGCGATTCAGTTTTTCGTTGTGATCGAAATCGCCCCCGCGCCGTCGCCAGCGCGCGGTGATGTTCGACCAATAGCTCGGGAAAGAACGATAGAGCGTCGCGAGATCAGCCGGCCCGACTCCGTCGACCGCAGGCAAACATCTCGGGCCGCATCTCGAGCGCGAGTAGAGTGGCAAAGCCGCCGCCCGACCAGCCCATCGCGGCGACGCGTTTCGGATCGGCGATCCCCTCGTCGATCGCCCATTGCACCGCCTCGAATAAATCTTCCTGCGTCCCGCGCCCCCATTCGTTCGTCCCGGCGTTGAGAAACTTCAGGCCAAAGCCGGTCGACCCGCGGTGCTTCACCTGCAGGACTGCGTAGCCGCGGTTGGCGAGCAGTTGCACTTCGGCGTCGAAATTGTCCTGATCGCGATACCAGGGACCGCCATGAATGAGCAGCACGAGGGGAAGATTCTTCGCTTCCACGCCCGGCGGCGTCGTGAGGTAGGAAGGCAAAAGCAGCCCGTCGCGAGCTTTGATCGTGACTCCCTTTTTCGGGGGGAGCGTTGCTCTCGCCAGGACCGGGTGTTCGTCGTAGAGCTTGCGCAATTTCTGCGCGTCCCGGTCAAACAGATGGTAGGAGGCCGGCGCATCGCTCCGGCGCGAGGCCACGATCCAATTCCGGTCGGCCCGGTCGCGACTGATCAGCTCGAGCCGTAACGCAGACCCGCCTCTGCGGGCCGAGGCCGGGCTTTCCAAGCCCGGAACGTCGCGTCCGATCTTCTGGAAATCCTTTTCCATTCTGGAATCGAGGAAAATCCAGCGCGGCGTGAGGTAGTGAACTCAGCCGCCTGCAGCGCGCCCGTCACGGGATCCTGCAGCACGCTCGGTCCATCCCCCAGCCCGTCGTTGGCGATATCGCTTTGCGGATCCTGCGCCAAAACTTCCAGCTCTTTCCCGTCGCGCAGATCGACCCTAACGAGCCGCCCTTTGTCCGAGCCAAGGGCCGATTGGATGATCAGGCTCTTGTTATCCGGCGCCAACCCGGCCACCAGCGAACCGCCCACCACCTGTCCGGCAAAGAGCGCCTGCTCAAATGGCATCACCACCAGATCCCGCCACGGTTTGTCGGCCGCGTCACGTACCCGCACGATCGAGTTTCCGCTCTTGCCCACGAACGCGGGCGCAGCGCGGATGACGAAATCGTTGTCCGTCGCCCAGGTCAGCACGTCGCCGGGATTGGTCGCTTCCAGCGTGACCGCGCCGGTCTCGAGATCGATCCGGTACATGTCGAAGGCTTCGCGATTGCGCAGATTGAGCGCGACGAGGACAAACTGCTGTTGCTGCAAGTCGGTCAGGACATTTTGCGCCCGCACCCCGCGGAACGGCGTCAGGTCGCGCACATTGCCAGTCGTTGGGTCAGCGGAGAAGAGATGATCGATTTCGTCCCCGGCGTTGTCCTGCAGGTAAAGGATGTGCTTCGCGTCGCCGGCCCAGGCATACCACTGGATCGGACGATGGGTTTCATTCGTTACCGCACGATCCTTTCCGTCCGTCTCGTCCCAGACGTTGACCACGCCGTTCTTATCCGGCGCCAGCCAGGCGAGCTGCCGGCCATCGGGCGAGATTTCCGGATGCGAGCGTTCCGGATTTCCGAAAAGAACCGCGCGCGGAATTAACGGCGGCAGCTCCGCGAGGGCAGAGTTCACACCGGCCGCGGCGAGACAAAGGATGACGAGGATTTTCAGGCGGCTCATTTTTGTTTTTTCGGCCGCGGTCCGCCCGGCGCGGCGCCTTTAAACCCCAGGGCAAATCCGATCACGCCATAAAGCATGAGCAGAGCGCCGATCGGCACCAGCCACACGCCCGTGCCGGGGTCGCCGTCGTAGGTAACGAATCCGCCTAACAAAAAGCCGCCCGGCAGCAAAATCGCCGCCCCGATCAGGGCATAGGAAACCGAGTTCCTGATCCGAAAACCCTCCACGCTTCGGATCGTTAGGCCGGCGGCGATGTTGACCAGCGAAAACATCGTCCCGTGGAAATGACCAAGGGTGAACATGAGCCGGCGCGCTTCGTTCCCGACATCAAGGTACCAGCCGATCTTGAAACCGTGCATCGTCTCGAGCCCGATTCCAAGGCAGATATAGACCGCCAGCGCCCCCCAGCCGAAACGAAGATGTCGAATAGAGTAGTTCACTGCGTCAGGTTCGCAGATTACGCAGACGAGCGCGGATTGCACAACTCGCGCTGCGTTCGACCTCCGGGGAGCGCGGGCGCCTCGGCCGCCCTTTGCGGCGACCCGCCGGAAAGCATCAGCAGGAGAAGCGTGTCCCGCGAGGCGCGTGACACAGCGGGCGAGGCGCCCGCGCTCCCCGGAGAAGACTCGCCTTACGCCCTACGGCGCGAGGCGATAAACCTCGATTAAAGCAATCCCCTCGCTCCCATTCTCCCCGTGCAGGATCGCAGTGTAAGCTCCCGCCGTGAGGGTAACCAGAAGGGCCGCTTCGCGATCGTCAGCGGGCGCAAGGTTGGAGGATTGAAGCGCGGCCTCTTGCAAGTCTCGCCAGTTACCATTCGAAGCGGTCACGGTGCCGTTGGCGTCGTAGACATCCAGGGTCGGGTCCTGGAGCGAGTCAGCGACGCCGAACTGCCCTAACGAGGGCCCGAGGCCACGTAGAACCACCGTAGCGTTGTTCTCGCCGGCGAAAATAATGCCGGCGATCATCACGCTGTCGCCCGTTCCGACGAACCCCCGGCTGCTAATGTTTGCCAATTCCGAGGCCGCTCCATCCAAGTCGTAAAGTTCAACCAAACCGACTCCGCTCCCGTTATCCTGACCGCGAAGGACGGCCGTGTAAGTGCCCGGTTCGAGAGTGGCCACGATGGCCGATTCCCGGTCGTCGTCAGGCGGCAGGTTAGTGTCGATGATTTCCAGTTCCTGGGCATCTCGCCAGTTGTCATTCGTCGTGACGGTCCCGTCCGGGGCATGCAACTCGATCACTGGATCAGCCAAAACACTGGCATCTCCTAGCGACAGAGAGGGTCCCAGCGCCCGGAGGATCACTTTTTTGGAATCCGCGCCCGTAATGATAAATCCGGCAATCAGGACATTTTCGTCGGTCCCGACACTCGCCCGGGTCGACATATTCACTGACTGGGGAGTCATGCCGCTGACGCCGGTAAGATAACGGGCGACGAAAAAGTCCGGACCCGCACCTCCCACACCGATGAGCTTCCCATCCGCTTGCAGGGTTATGGCGGCGAAGGTTTCGATACCAGGCGTAAGGTTGGTGATGACCACACCGTCGTCTCCAAACTCCGGATCGAGGGATCCGTCAGGATTGTAGCGGACAAGGGCGAGGTCGAGATCCGCATCGGGGCCTGAGATGTCATAGTTAGCGTATCCGCCAGCGAGGATTTTGCCGTCAGCCTGCACGGCTACGCTTGCGGCAAGGTCGCCATGCAGGTTGAGATCAGTTGTGACTTTTCCGCCGGTGCCAAAAGTTGAGTCGAGATTTCCGTCAGCGCCATAGCGAACGAGCGCGAAGGCGTGATTATTATCCGGCGTCCCGAAGAAAGTCAGGCCGGCCACAACGATACTTCCGTCCGGCTGCAGAGCCATGGATTGCACGCTGTTACTGTTGCCCGAAAAATCGGTCGTCACTCTGCCGTTCCCATCGGATCCAAAGCTCGTATCTAGAGCACCATCGAGATTGTAGCGCGCCAATGCGAAATCCCCATTCCCTTGCGCCGTCGTATTGGTATTACCGGCCGCGATCAGCTTTCCATCCGGCTGCCGGACCAGAGCACGCGCTCTGTCGGAAAAAGAAAGGAAGTCCGTCGTGACCATGCCGCCGGAGCCAAAGCTCTGGTCAAGACTCCCATCGCTGTTATACCGGGCGAGGGCGAAATCTGAATCAGCCGGTGGCAGCGGGGGTGGCAGCGTGGTGTGAAAGCTGTCGCCCGCAACCGCGATTTTCTGGTCGGGTTGCACAACGATCTCCCACGCCCGGGAATCCCGATCGGAGAAAGGAGTCGTGACCTTGCCGTCAATCCCGAAGCTCGTATCGACAGTGCCGTCGCTGTTATAACGGGCGAGGGCAAAACTTTTCTGTGTGCCGCTGGTTGCCTCGCCCGCGACGATGATTTTGCCATCCTCTTGAATGGCAACCGCGTGGGCAAAATCGGCCGACCCTGTGAAATCGGTCGTCACCTTCCCGCCGACCCCGAAAGCAGGATCGAGAGTTCCGTCGGGAAGATATCGCGCCACGGCAAAGTCAGCCGTGCTTTCGTCCGGCCCCAAATGCACGGTGCCTGCGACCACAATCTTACCATCCGGCCGCACAGCGATAGCCGTAGCGCCGTCGTCGTTTCCGAAAAAGTCAGTCGTGACTATCCCGTCGGCGCCGAAAGTGGAATCGAGATCGCCAGGATCAGCTAAGGTCGAACCCGCGACGAAGAAGAACGCGAGTATGGCGACAGAAGAAAATAACCGACCGAATGTGCCAGTTTTCATGGTGGAGAACCTCCGATTGATATGCCTGTTGACCGGAGCTAACCAAGTCGCGGATCCGCGGTCAAGCTTGCATTCTTTTTCCACTGGAGTTACTCCGCGAGCACGATCGGCGTTTCATCGCGCTCGCGGCGGAGCCGACTAAAGACATCTTCCTGGAAGCGACCCTCGGGATCGAGCGCGGTCTTGGGATCGAAGTTCGGATTCGCCGGGCGCAGTTCGTTCCACCATTTCTGATAGCTCTCTTTGACCGCCGCTCCGAGCGCTTCGCCATCGGCTGTATAGGTAAATTTAAAGTCTTCGAACCCAGGCAGAGTCTGCAACGATTTCCAGGCATCGAACCGGACCGCGGCGTAGGGATCGAGCAGGGTGTAACTCAAATACGGATAGAGCCAGTCGCGCCCGGAAATCTTCTGCGCCGGTTCCCAGCCCATCCCCCATGCGAGCAAGGCGCGCTGGCCGGCGTCGCCTTTTACCAGCCACTGCACCGCGGCCGAGATCGTTTTGTCGTCCTCGGACAACTCCGGCACCGGTTGTTTGTACCAGTCGTGCAACTTGTTCGCCGTCCAGCTCAGCGTCTGGTCGAGATGACAGAGATTGCAGGCATTGGGACGGCCGTGCTCGATGCTTTCGCGAACGTTAGGCGAAGAAACCTGGTGGCTGCGCATGGCGTGGAGCAGGCCGAAAGTGGTGTGCGGCATGTGGCAGTTGTAGCAACTGCTGCCGGAAGAACCGGCTTCGTGATGGGTGTGACTCGACAGGCGCGGCTCCATCTCCTTGTGACATTGCAGGCAGGCCTGGTCGGATTCCATCTCCGGCCCGAGCTGATCGGTCGACGCCCAGGTCTTGAGCGCGGCCCGCGTCGTGGGAGTGGCCGGGTGCATCTCGTGGCAGCTGAGGCAGGAAAACTCTCCGCCCTTGAAGCAGGGTGAGGCCTGGACGCCGTTCATTTCCCGCCCGGTGACGCGGATCATCCCGTCGCCCCAGAAACGGTTCCGAAAAAAATCCGGCTCGGTCTGGCGAATGAAGTCCTTCTGGGTGGCGTGGTCGGGTTCGTTAGGCTGAACGACGAAACGCTGCACCAGGTCGTCTTTCCCGGGGCGAAACTTCCCACCATGCCGGTTGAAATCGATCTTCTCTTCCATCCCGTCGAAGGCCCAGACGCTGTGGCATTGCCCGCAGGCCAGGGCCGACTCCGGACCCTTCATTTTTTTCGCGTTCGCGATCGTCGGATCGGTCTCCTTCGTCAGGTGAAATTTCCAGCGCCGGAAAGGACTGCGATTGGCCGCGATATGTTCCGCGCCCTCGCTGTGACAGGCTTCGCAGGCGATCCCAAACTCGGCCACCTTGCTGTCCCACTTGTTGCCCTCGACAAAATTCGAGATCCCCTGGGTGACATGGCAATCCATGCAGGCGCCATTCCAGGCCCCGATCGAATAGGCCTCCTGCGTTTCCGGCGGCATGAGGAAAGTCTGCGTCACCGGCGCCCACATCTTTTCCGCGATGATGTAGGCGAAAGGAAACTGCTCGAGCGTACGCCCCTGCCCGGTTTCGTTCCATAAAATCTGGAGCGTGTGCGAGCCGGTCAGGAGCACGATCTCGCGCGCCGGGCCGTACTCTTTTTCGCCTAACGAACGATCGGCGACGAAGATCTTGTCGGCGTTGATGGTGAGTTTGTATTCCCGGCCGGCAAAGCTCAGCTCGACATTATGCGCGTCGGGAATGAGCGTCGCCGGCGTCGCCACCTGCGTCATGGTGCGGTGAAACGAGGTGTGCCAGCTCGCGTAGTTTCCCGGGTGACACGACCGGCAGGAATTCGAGGTCACGTAATTCTCCTGCGGCGCCATGATCGGACGATTAGAGGCGGGGGTCGCGCCGACGGAAGCGGCGTCCTGCCAGAGAAGAAGGCCGGCCAGGATCGCCGTGAAAAGACAGCCGATCCCGGCGAACCATCTAAACTTGCGAGCAGATGCTGCCTCCTTCATGGCTTTCGAAGCTGAACGTGCGCGCACAAACTTTCAAGCAGCGCGGTCGCATGCTCCGGGGAGCACGGGCTGTCAGCCCGTTGGTTCGGCGAGTCTCGCCGAACGAACTTCAAGACCGCGACGCCGCCCTTGAGCGCGATCGACCTGGCGGAAAAGTTCGTGCTGGGTAACACCCAGCGCCAACGGGGTGACACCCCGTGCTCCCCGGAAAGCCTCCGCCGCGTCGCCGTCGAGCGGAACAGGCCGGCTAAGAAATTTTCTTGCGTCTGCATTCACTTTGTATTACAAAGCTTGCAATGAACGAACGATCCCGCGCTGAAGAACATCTCCGCGTTATTCGTTCGCTCATGGAACGCGCCACAATTTATCGCGCCATTTCCGCCCCGACCGCCCTCATCGGCGGCCTCCTCGCGGTCACCACAACTTTTCTCATCTGGTGGTTCGATCGTTCGAGTGCGCCTGGTGCCCCCGGCCTCGATAATCGTCTCTTCGCCGAGATCTGGCTCGCCATTCTTGCCGTCGTCCTCGCGGTCAATACCTTTTTTGTTAGGCAGGAAGCACTCCGCGATGGACGCGTCCTGCTGTCGTCCGGCGCGCGCCTCGCCCTGCGCGCGGTCGCGCCCTGCCTCGTGCTTCCGGCCGCGACCACGATTTGGTATTTCAGAAACGCCGAGCCGATTGACCAGGAAATTTTGGTCGCGGTCTGGATTGCGTTTTACGGCCTTTGCCTGCTCGCGACCGCGCTCTTCGCCCCGCGCTCGCTCGTCCTTCTGGGCTGGGCCTTTCTCATCTCCGGTCTGCTCCTCATTTTCTGGCCGAAGTCGTTAGGCGACGATCCGCGCGGGCTCTATCCCAACTTCGCCATGGGCGCGACCTTTGGGCTCTATCATCTTGTCTACGCGGTTTGTGTTTGGGCGAGCCGGCAGCCCGATGCCCGCGAAATTCTTGCACCCGAATGAGCGATGCCGGATTTCGACAAACTCGACAAAGCGATCCACGAAAAGGGACGGCTCGCGATCATGACCTTGCTCGCCAGCCGGGTGAGCTGGTCGTTTCAGGATCTGAAAGCGGAATTGAAAATGAGCGACGGCAACCTCGTCACGCACCTGCGCACGCTGCACAAACTCGGTTTTGTCGCGGTGACGAAAGAAATGCGCGGCCGGCCGCAGACGAGCTACGCCCTAACGACGAAGGGGCGCTCGGCCTTCACCGATTACCTGCAGGTGCTCGAAGAAATCGTGCGGGCGGGGAAAGGATGAGTTTTTTTGGCCAATAACTTTGTCGCACAAAGTATCTGATTTGTGAAAATCATAATCGCAGAACATTTTGGCATCTGTTTCGGCGTGCGCGACGCGATCGCGCAGGCCGAGAGTCTGGCCACGGCCGGCCCGCTCATCATTCTCGGCGAGCTCGTCCACAACCCGGTGGTGCGCGAGCGACTCCGCGCCCAGGGCGTTCAGGAAAGCGCGCTCGATCCGGCGACGAACCCTGAGATATCCGCGCGTGTCATGATCACCGCGCATGGCGCGTCCGACGTTAGGCGCAAGCAATGGAACGCGGCCGGTTATGCTGTGGCCGACGGCACCTGCCCGCTGGTTCGACATGCTCATGCCCGACTTCAGGCGCTCGTGGCTGCGGGATATTTCCCAATCGTCATTGGCCAACCCGGACACGTCGAGGTGCGCGGTTTGACCGAAGATTTTTCGGAAGCGGTCGTGCTCGGAGAGATGGAGGAAATCGCGGAGCTTCCCAGCCACGCGCGTTACGGGGTGGTCTCGCAAACCACCCAGCCAATCGAGCGGGTGCGCCGGTTCGTCGCCGAGATTCGCCGGGCGCGGCCAGAGGCGGAAGTGCGTTTTGCCGACACCGTGTGCAAACCGACGAAGGATCGCCAAGAGGCGCTCCGAAAGTTGATTGCGCAGGCCGAAGTGATCGTAGTTGTCGGCGGTCGTGCGAGTAACAACACGCGCCAACTGGTCGTGACCTGCCGGACCGCTGGCCGTCGCGCCGTGCACATCGAGCGGGCGGAAGAATTGTCGGAGGCCGATTTCGAAAACGTCGCCGTGGTCGGAGTCACCGCCGGCACTTCCACCCTCGCGGAAACGGTCGAAGCCGTGCTCGGCCGGCTCCGGAATTTTTCAGAAAAACAAACCACCGGAGAAAACGCAGCATGAACTTACTCAGCTGGCTTCGATATTTCGAAGCGAATCGCCAGAACTTCATCGCGCCGGACTGGGAGGCACCTTTCGCCCTCACGATGGCGCAACGCGCCTGCCTCGCGCGCTCCTTGTCCCATTGCCAGCTCGGCGAAAGCGGCGGCGGGAGCCACCTTTTCGGCAAGGCTGGGCAGGAGGACGAAACTTACCGCGCGGCGCTCCGACTCTTCGTCGCCGAAGAAGCGGAACACGCCCGGCTCCTCGAGGGTTTGGTCATCCGTTTCGGCGGACGTCTGGTTAAGCGCCACTGGACCCATCTTCTTTTTCGCGCCGCGCGCCGCGCGCTCGGATTGAATTTCGAAATTCAGGTGCTGCTCATCGCCGAACTGGTCGGGACGGCCTACTACCGCACCCTGGCGCGGCGCGCGCGTGATCCAATCCTCGACCAGGTCTGCGCCCGCATCCTGGCTGATGAAGCGCAGCATGTCGCATTTCACCTCGATCGGCTGCGCGAGATTCACGCCGCGCTTCTGCCGGCGGAACGGGCCGCCTGGTCGCTCCAGTTCCAACTCCTCTTCACCGCCGCCCTGCTGGTGGCATGGGTCGATCATCGCGAGGCACTCGGCGCGATCGGGACCAGGCGGGTGGAATTTTACACCGAAGCGCGGAAGGAATGCATCGCGTTCCTAGATGCGCTGGCACTTGGCCTAACGACGGAGAGCGAAGTCCCTCTTCCGGCTTTGCAGCGTTCCTGAGTGTGATACCTTTGCCGCGATGGCAGATGATCGCTGGCGGGCCGCAAGGCCGGCCAGAGGAAAGTCCGAACACCAGACGGCAGCATGCCGCGCAAAAGGCGCGGGGGCGGCTCACGAAAGGGAGCCGCGACGGAAAGTGTCACAGAAAAGATACGGCCTAACGAGCGCGCAAGCGTTCGTGGCAAAGGTGAAAAGGCGAGGTAAGAGCTCACCGCTCACGCCGCAAGGCGCGAGGCAGGAAAAACCCCATGCGGTGCAAGACAAAACAGAGGAAGGGCAGCCGGTCCGTTAACCCCTCGGGTATCGTCGCATTACGTCCCGCAATTGCGGGACGGGCGTCCGGCGCAAGCTGGGCGAGATAAATGATCATCGTCCCGCCTCGAAGGCGGGATACAGAATTCGGCTTATCGCCATCGAAATGAAGGGCGTCCTCGGAAACGAGGGCGCCCTTCCA
>JALYQE010000142.1 GCA_030855965.1 Verrucomicrobiota bacterium
TAAAGCGCGAGGGTCTGCGGGACGAAGCCCAGTTGCAAACGCTGCTCGACGACTTCGTGTCGAAATTTTGCGCCCTCCAGAAAAATCTCGCCGCTGTCCGCCGGACGAATGCCGGCGACGAGCGACATCAGGGTCGTCTTGCCCGCGCCGTTCGGGCCCAGCAGACCGAAAAATTCACCCGGCGCGAGGGCAAGCGAGACGTCCTGCAGCGCGACGATCGAGCCATAGCGCTTGGAGAGATTCCTGATCGTGAGCACGTCCGGCGATAATGATTGCTGCCAGGACGTTGCGCAAGAATCGAAGCGCTTTTCCAGGGCGAAAAAAAGGGGCTTTTTATTCGCCGCGCTGCTTGCTACAAACCTCTCCAGGAGGAACTTCCCATGTTCTATTTTCGGATCGATCGAGTCCGGTTTTTGGATAACGGCGGCGTCAAATCCGTCCTCGGCGTTTTCGGCCACGACTTCGCGCCGGTGAAGTTTCTCAGCTTCGTCACCCGCTCCGACCAAACGTCGCCGGACCTCGACGAATGGATGCAGAATAACGATCCGGCCGCGAAAAAATCCGCGCTCCAGGCGTTGGTCGATGACACTCTCAGCACCCGCATCCTGACGGAAGTCGATCGCGTGCAGGACAACCTCCCGGTCAGCTTCGGCGACACCGGCCTCATCCTCTACGAGGCGGAGGAAATTCCAGAGGCTTTCACCTGGACGTTTGTCGCCGTGCGCTCGGCCCGTGCCCTGCGCGAGGCGGCCGGCGAAGTGAACGACATTCTGCGCGAGCCCGGTTTCGGTTCATTTTCCACAACCTGCTTGGCGTGATCAAGGCTGGTTCCACGATCGCCAACCCGGCCTACGCGGCCGGTATCGAGCTCGCGAAATTTGCCGCTCAAACCGGGGCCCGTCGCCTGATGAAAAAGGGCGACCGACAGCTCGGCGCCGTCACGGTGAGCTTCATCCGGCCGGAGCATTACCCGCAGGGCATCCGGGAGAGCCGCGACGTGCACGACATGACCGGCAACATGTTTTTCGACTACACCATCTTTGGTTACAAACGCGCCCTGCCCGTCATCCGGAGGAAACGGAAGCGATGAAAAAACGCCAACCCGCGCCCAAGCCTGCCAGGAAACGGAAACTCGCTGCCCCCCGGGCCAAAAAAACCCGCACCACACCCGCCCGGCGAATCCGCCGAAGGAAAAAAAAGCCCGCGGCAGCCCCGGAAATCCGGCGCGCGATTCCGCTCGACTACGTCACTACCGGCGAGATTCACCTCCTCGCCGCGCCCGACCTAGCGGCGGCGAAATTAAGCGGCGGTTCGCTCGGGAAAGGGAGCGTGGTCAAGATCGCGCCGCAGGATTGGTGGTATGTCGAGGTCGAGCGGCCGGCGACCGCTTCCGGCGTGCTGCGCGGATGGGTCTCAAACGCGTCGCTGCGCCAGGCCACGGACGCGGATCTCGCAGCCGCTCCGCCGCCGCCTGCGCAACCGGTCTCGCCGCCGCCATCCGACGCCGCGCACCGGGCCGAGCTGCGAAAAAAAATGGCGCAGGCGATCGTGCAATTTGAGGGCCGGCGCGATGCGAAGGGACACCTTCGGGTTTACATCCTGCCCTCCGGCGACGGCGGCGGTCGTTACGAGGTCGCCGGGATCAACGACCGCTATCATCCGCAGGAAGCGTCCCGGCTGCGCCAGTTGATCGAGGCCGGCCGCCACGATGAGGCGGAAGATTATGCCGCCGAAGTCATCGCTGCTTACACCGACATGGTCGCGAAATGGACGACCGTGCCCGCGATCGAATGCTATCTGCGCGATTCCGCCTTCAATCGCGGCCCGGGCGGCGCGGCCAAGATTCTCCAGATCGCGTTGGGCGTGAAGGTCGACGGCGGCGTCGGCCCGGAGACGCTCAAAGCGATGCGGGAAGCGGAAAAGGATCCGGTCAAACTCCTCGCCGCGCTGCGAGTCGCGCGGGAAAAATACGAGCTGCGAGTTGCCGGACGCCGCGAAAAATTCTGGAAAGGCCTGGTCAATCGCTGGGATGGCTCGCTCGACTTCGCCAGCCGCGTCGCTTGAACCGCCGCGTTTCCTCATGCTCGCCAGAATGAGGCCCGGCGAACCGTCCTTTTTTCTGCAACGCAACGTTAGGCGCGATGCGCCGCCGGATGCGCGCGCGCCGCTCGCCTTCCATCGCCGGCTACCCGGTTACGCCCCCACTCCGCTGATCGACGCCCCGGATCTGGCGCGCTCGCTCGGTCTCGGACAGTTGCTGATCAAAGACGAATCTCACCGGCTCGGTCTCCCTGCATTCAAAATCCTGGGCGCGTCCTGGGCGATCTATCGCGCCCTTGAAAAACGTCTCGGCCGCTCGCTCGACGCCTCGCGCACGCTGGAAGAATTGCGCCAACAGATCGCTCCTCTGCGACCGCTTGCCCTCGCCACCGCGACCGACGGGAATCACGGCCGGGCGGTCGCACATGTCGCCTCCCTCTTCGGCTTCGCGGCGCGAATCTTCGTTCCGGCGGGGACGGCGCAGGCACGCATCGAAGGGATCGCAGGCGAGGGCGCCGAGGTCGAAGTCGTCGCCGGTACCTACGACGACGCGGTGGCCCGCGCCGCCGGGGAAGCGGGCGAACGTTGTCTCGTCATCTCCGACACCTCCTGGCCGGGCTACGAAGAAATCCCGCGCTGGGTGGCGGAGGGTTATTCCACCATCTTTCACGAGATCGACGACGAATTGGCCCGCCGCGGCGAAGAATCGCCCGACCTGATCGCAATCCAGTTCGGGGTCGGCGCGCTCGCGGCCGCCGTCGTCAGGCATTATCCGGCGTCCCGGCCTAACGAGTCAACGAAGATCCTCAGTGTCGAGCCGCTCCGGGCCGCCTGCGGTCTGGCCTCGATGGTGGCGGGCGAAATCGTGACCGTGCCCGGGCCGCACGATTCGATCATGGCCGGCCTGAACTGCGGGCGCCCCTCGCTCGTCGCCTGGCCGATTGTCTCGTGCGGAATCAACGCCTTCCTCGCGATCGGCGATGAACATGCACGCGCGGCGATGCGCGCCCTTGCCCGCCTCGGCATCGTCGCCGGCGAAACCGGTGCGGCCGGCCTCGCTGGATTACTCGAGTTGCTCACGGTAACCGATTTCGCGGAACACCGCCGGGCGCTCGCGATCGACGACTGGACTCGCGCCTTGGTGATCGTGACCGAAGGCGCGACCGATCCGGAGTCTTACCGGCGAATCGTGGAATGAGGCGCGAGACCGGTGCGTCGTTCCCGGAAAATTCTTCCGCTGGCCAACGTCGCGCTCGCTTATCTCCCGGAAGCCAGGCGTTGCAAAGTCAGCCTAACGAGATCCTCGGCGCCGGCCGTTTCTTGGCCGCTTTGCTGGATATCGCGCACCGCCTTGTGCGCCTCGACC
>JALYQE010000288.1 GCA_030855965.1 Verrucomicrobiota bacterium
CCGGCAAGCTGCCGGAAATGCGGGCTGGCAGCCCGCGCTCCCCAGACGTATCAATAGCGGCGCCTTTCTCATGGACGATCCCAACGAACTACGCCGCCCATCCGACTACTTCGAGCGCGAAACCACCACCGACCTCGACGACGAGACCCCGGATCGCCCCAAAGGCCTCGCCCTTCACACCCGCATCCTGATCGGTCTCGGCGTCGGCGTTACCGCTGGCGTCCTCGCAAACATCTTGCTCGGCGGCGACGATCCGCGCGTCGTCTGGGTCGTCTCGAATATCACTGAACCGATCGGCACCCTCTTCCTCCGCCTTCTCCTGATGATCGTCGTGCCGCTTGTCTTCTCGTCGCTCGTCGTCGGCGTCGCAGGCATCGGCGACGTCCGCAAGCTCGGCCGCGTCGGCCTAAAATCTTTCGGCTACACATTGGTCATCTCAGCCATCTCGGTCGTCATCGGCATCGCCATTGCGAACACGATCCGTCCTGGCGAGCGCGTCGACGCCACAACCCGCGCCGGCCTCGAATCCCGCTACGGCAGCGATGCCGCCAAGCGCGTCGCCGACGCCACGAAGAAACCCGTCACGCCCGACTCTGCCATGATGCAGGTTGTCAAGACCCTCGTTCCATCGAATCCCGTCGCCTCCATCGCCGGCATCCGGGCCGGCGAAGAAAGACAGACCGACACCCCGGACATGCTCCATCTCATGCTCTTCGCCGTCCTGCTCGGCGTCGCCGCCACGCTCGTTAGGCCGGAGATCGCAGCGCCCTTCCTTCGCGGCTTGCAAGGGCTCTTCGAGATCTCCTGCAAGGTCATCGACATCATTATGAAGGTCGCGCCCTTCGCCGTCGCCTGTCTCCTCTTTAACAACACCGCCCGCTTCGGCCTCGATCTTCTCAGCGCGCTCGTCTGGTTCGTCGTCACCGCGCTCCTCGGATTCATCATCCACATGTTCGGCGTTTACTCCCTCTCGCTTTACTTCCTCTCGCGCATTAACCCGTTCGAATTTTTCCGCCGCATCAAAACGGTTATGCTCACCGCCTTTTCCACTTCCTCGTCCAACGCTACCCTCCCGACCGCCTTGCGCGTTTCCGAGGAAAACCTGGGCGTCCCGCGCGAGATCAACGCTTTCGTCCTCACCGTCGGCGCGACTGCGAATCAAAACGGCACCGCACTTTACGAAGGCGTCACCGTCCTTTTTCTCGCCCAGCTCGCCGGGATCGATCTGACCATTTGGCAACAACTCGGCATCGCTTACTTCGCCATCCTCGGCGGCATCGGAACCGCCGGCGTCCCGAGTGGCTCCATACCCTTCATCATCGTCATGCTCGCCACCTACGGCATCAATCCGGCTCTTATCGCCATCATCCTCGGCGTCGACCGCATCCTCGACATGTGCCGCACCGTCCTGAACGTGACCGGCGACCTCACCGCCGCCACCTACGTCGCCCGCTCCGAAGGCTTTAAGCTTTTGGGACGAAAAGGCTGATCTGGAATTCTTGCCTAACGACGTTAGGCGTCGATCTACCCGACTTCGCCGAAGCGGGCGCGCAGGGGGATTGGGCATGGTAGAGGCACCGATATGATTTAGGTTTGAATCTCGATAATTAGCTGGTCATGCTTTGCCCTCATGATCACCTCCAAGGGCGTCGCGGCAGTCCCGCAAGCCTCGCTCGTCGTGTTGCTCGCCACCTTGAACAGTTTTCTGCCTGCCGGTCACGGACCTATCGGCGTGGTGGTGATCTTCGACGTCGATGAGCTCATGAATATGGGCCGCACCTGCGTGAACCTGGTTGGCAGCTGCCTCGCCACCATCATCGTCGCGCGCTGGGAGGGCGAGTTCGACGACAAGCGCGCCGCCGTTTTCGGCACGCCGGAGGAAATGGAGCTCGACCTGCGCGAAGGCGAGCTGGCCTTTGCCGAGGCGGCGCGGAATGATTGAGCCGCGCGCCACGCGCCCATCCCGTTGGCGCGCGCGCTGGAACGCTTTTCGTTTTCCGATCAACCCCGAGAAGCAGGCGCTCTTGCGCGCGCGCTGGGATTCCCTGCCTGACGCACTGCGCACGCCGAACCAGCTCGCCGGCCGCCATCTCACCCACTGCGGGTTCACGACCGGCGCGAGCTATTGCTCGTTTCGTTGCACGCACTGCTACCTGCCGGCCAACGCGAACGAGGTGCCCATCCCCTCCCTCGCGCAAATGAAGGAGCAGATCGATGCCAACCGCCGTTTCCAAGGTCCGGGCGGCGGCTTGCAAATCACCGGCGGCGACGTAGCTGACGCCTATTGGCGCGCCGGGCGGCAGCCGGAACTGATCGAGATCACGCGCTACGCCGTCAGCGTCGGACTCGTGCCGATGCTCATGACGCACGGCCAGACTTTGCTCGAGCATCCGGAATTTCTCGAAGCGCTCGTGGTCGAGGGCGGATTACGCCAGGTCGCGGTCCACATCGACCTCACTCAGGCCGGACGGCACGGTTTTCCAATCAACCGCCTAACGAGCGAAAGCGATCTGCACCCGGTCCGTGAAACGTTCACGAAACTCGCCGCGCACATTCGTCAAAAGACGGGCCTCCCGCTCGAACTGGCGCACAATTGCACCGTGACAGAGCGCAACATCGATTCGGTGGCTGAGGTCGTGCGCTGGTTCCTGGCCGATCCCGCGCGCTCGCGCCTCTGGCGCATCCTGAGTTTCCAGCCCGAGGCCGACACCGGGCGCACTGTCTTCTCCGCACACCCGGTCACGCCCAAAATCGTCTGGCAGAAACTTTGCGAAGGCATGGGCTTGCAGTTGGATGGCAGCGCCTACCTCGGCGGCCATCCCGATTGCAATCAGGGCGCGAGCCTGCTCGTCGAGCAACGAAGCGGGCGCTATCTTCCGCTTTTGCCTAACGACGACAAAACGAAGCGGCTCTTCGCCGACATCCTGGCCACGATCGGCGCCATCTCGACCATGACGACTGATTCCCCCGGCGCGACATCGCTCCTTCCCTACCGGGCGGCGGGCGCCTTTGCGCGTCATCCGCGACTCGCTGGCCGCAGTCTGGCCCGCGCCGCGGCCCTGGTCGTTTCCGGCCAGATCCCGATTCGTTTTCTCCGCGCACTCATGACCGGCCGCGCGCACACGATTAATATCGGGACCCATAACTTTATGGGCGCGGATGAGGTGGCAAACGCGACTAACGATCCCGTGACCCGGGCCCGGCTCGACGCTTGCGTCTTTAAGGGCGCGGTCAGGAATCGCGCAACCCGAGAATGGGAAGCGGTCCCGATGTGCGCCATGAACCAATCGCGCTGGGGCGCGTTGTACGAGGAGCGGCTGGCCGCTACTTCGCCTTCGTCAGGCTCGCCTGGTTGAGGTCGAGATCTTTTTGCTCGATCACGTTGACCTCGGGGAAAGTTTTCTTGAGCGGCTCAAGGAAAGCGTCCGCCTTGCCGACGATGATCAGGCTGGTGGGCTGGGCCAGGTTTTTCTCTGCAAACTCAGTCACCGCTTCGCTCGTGACGGCGTCGATCGACGGGATGTACTTGTCGAGCGTATCGAGCGGCAGCCTGTAGGTCGCAAGATCGGAGATCTGGGAAACAAACCCGCGGTTCGTCTCCAGGCTGCGCGCATAACGACCCGTCAACACCGCCTGGCGCGATTTGAGTTCGTCGCCTTTCACCGGCTCGCTCACGAGGCGTTTCAGCTCGGCCTCCATCAGGCCCGCCACTTCCGCGGCTGATTCATTTTTCGTCTGGGCCGAGACGGTGAACGGTCCCTGCTCCCGCCGCGGATCGAGCGAGCTGCCGGCGCCGTAACTGAGCCCGCGCTTGATCCGGATCTCGCGATTGATCCGCGAGACGAAGCCGTTCCCGAGCGCGGCGTTGGCCACGAGTGCGGCATAATAATCGGGCGCAGCGCGTTTGATCGACGGCCGCGCCACCGTCACCGCCGCCTGGCCCGCTTCGGGCATGTTGATCACCACCTGGGTTGGTTTCCATTCCTCCGCGCCGGAGCGCACCTTTTCCTTGGGCGCAGCCTGGCTGCTCTTCCAGTCGCCGAAGAATTTTCGCGCGAAGGCCTCGCCCTGTTCGAGCGTGATGTCACCGGCCAGGATGAAAGTCGCGTTCTTCGGCTGATAATATTCCCCGTAGAAAAGCAGGATCTCTTCCCGGCTGATCGCCTGCACGGTCTCGAGGGTGCCGCCGGCCGCGTGGCCGTAGGCTCCCGTGCCGTAAATCACCCGCGACGTGACAAAACGCGCGAGCGAACCCGGCTGCTGCAGGGCGACGCGCAAGCCGTCGAGCCGCTGGTTTTTCAACCGGTCGATTTCCTCCTGCTGAAACGTCGGATGCAGCACGGTATCGGCCAAAATTTTCAGCGCTTCATCGGCTTTGTCGGACATGACGACCACGCTCGCGGCCGAGCCGTCCCAGCCCGCGCCCGATTCGATCGATCCGCCTAACGACTCGATCGCGCGGGCGATTTCCGGGGCCGACATCGTTTCCGTGCCTTTCGTCAGCAGGTCGCCCGTCAGGCTGGCCGTGCCCGCGAAACCCTCGGGATCGAATTCGGCGCCGTTGCGCACCAGGATCTGCGCGGCGAGGAGCGGCAAGCCCGGGCGCTCGGCTACGATCACGCGCAGTCCGTTGCCGAGCCGGGTTTCCTTCGGCGCGGCAAATTTCGTTTCGTGCCGCTCCGATGGCTCGGGCGGCGTGTCGACTCCGCCGATGGCCCAGGCGGTTGATGCGGTCGCGAGAACGGCGAGGGCCGGGATGAGAATGAGTATGCGCTGCATCAGGATTTCTTCGCCTCCTTCGCGGGAGCGGCGGGTTTCATGGCTTCCGGCAGATATTCGATCACGACTTTCTTTTTATTCGTGAGGTAACGATGCAGCGCCTCCTTCACCTGCTCGGCGGTCACGGCCTGGAGTTTGGCCAGGTCGGTATTGACGCGGTTCGGATCGCCATAGAGGACGGCCGCCTCGCCCAGCGCGCTAGCCTTGCCGTTGTTGGTCTCGCGTTCCATTAATTTCCCGGTCAGGAAACGATTCTTGGCCTTGGCCAGCTCCTCCGCCGTGGCGCCATCTTTCAGAAATTTGTTGAGCTCGGCGTTGAAGGCTTTCTCGGCTTCAGCCGGGGTCTTCCCGCTGGCCAGAATCATCCGCACCGTGAGCAGCCCCATGTCCTGGCTCAAGTCGGCCCCGAGGGAAGCCTGTTGCGCGATCTGCTGCTCGTAGACCAGCGCCTGGTAGAGCCGGGACGAATCGCCGCCGGACAAGATTTCATCCGCCAAAGCCAGAGCCGGCGCGTCCTCGCTCCGCAAAGAAGGCGCGAGATAAGTGATCGCCATCGCGGGCAGCGGCACCTTCGGGCTGTATTTCACGATCCGCTTGTCTTCCTGGCGCGGCGGTTCCTTCGCCGTCACCCGCGGAATTTTTTCCGCCGGCTTCTTGATCGCGCCGAAATATTTTTTCACCCATTCCTGCAGCTCGTTAGGCTGAAAATCGCCCACCACCACGAGAGTCGCGTTGTCTGGCCGATAGAAGGTGGCGTGAAAGGCGCGAATCTCCGA
>JALYQE010000321.1 GCA_030855965.1 Verrucomicrobiota bacterium
GTAGGGGTGATGATCGAGGATGGTCGGAAACCAGCCTTTGACCCCGGGCCGGATGAGGAAGGCGTGAGTGTAAAAATAAACCGGCAGGATCGGCGCGTCGTCGAGCAGGATCGCCTCGGCTTGCTGGAAGGCGCGATAACGCGCGGCCTGATCGCTGGTCCGGCCGGCCTCGGCGATGAGCCGGTCGTACTCGGCGTTGGACCAGCCGGTCTGGTTGTTCGCTCCGTTCGTAATCCAGAGGTTGAGGAAGGAATTTGGATCCGCGTAATCGCCGATCCAGGTCGAGCGCAGGACCTCGTAATTCATCTCGCGCCGGGTGTCGTAATAGACTTTCAACTCCTGGTTCACGAGCCGGGCCTCGATCTTGAGCTCTTTGCGCCACATCTGTTGCACGGCTTCAGCGATAATCTTGTGGTTCTCGGAGGTGTTGAACAAAATCTCGATCGGCGGCAGGCCGCGCCCTTCGGGAAAACCGGCTTCCGCCAGCGCCTGCCGCGCCGCCGCGGGATCGTAGGGAAACGCCGCTTCGCAGGTGTAGCCCGCAGTGTCCGGCGGGGTGAAACAAAACGCGGGCAGCTGTCCGCCGCGGGTGACGTGATCGACGATGCTCTGGCGGTCGATCGCCAGCCCGAGCGCTCGCCTAACGAGCCGCGAATTCAGGATCGGCCTCGTGACGTTGACCCGGAAAAAGTAGGAGCCGAGATAGGGATCGATCCGCAAAAGTTCCGGCTGCTCGCGCCGGTAACGATCGATCCGATTGATCGGGACGGTGTCGGTAACGTGCAACTGCCCGGAGCGAAAGGCGCGCTCCTCGACGTTGTTGCTGTCGATGGTGTGAAAGACGATGCCGTTGAGCCGGACGCGCGCGGCGTCCCAGTAGGTCGGGCTTTTTTTGACCCGGATGTCCTGGTTCAGCCGCCATTCCTCGAGGACGAAGGGGCCGTTGCCGACGAAGCGGCCGGGCTTGGTCCAATAACTTCCGCGCTCGTAAACCGGCCCGTATTTTTTCACGGTCGGGATGTGGACCGGGAACCAGGCGTCGTAGTTGAGGAGCGAGAGGAAGTAGGGGGTCGGGTTCGTTAGGCTGATTTCCAGGGTCCGGTCGTCGAGGGCGCGGAAACCGACCTGGTTGAAATCCGTTAGCGTGCCTTTGTTGAAAGCCTCGGCGTTGCGCACGACGTGGAGCATGTAGGCGCCGTCCGCGCCGAGGGTGGGGGAGAGGATGCGGCGATAGGATTCGACGAAATCGCGCGCCGTGACCGGGTCGCCGTTCGACCACCTCGCGTTGCGGCGGAGGTGGAAGGTGTAGATTTTTCCGTCGGCGGAAATGTTCCAGCGCTCGGCCACGCCGGGGACCGGGTGAAGGTCGTGCGGGTCCTCCGAGACGAGGCCTTCGATGAGTGCGGAGATGACGTTGTATTCGCCGACGCCGTTAACGAGCTGCGGGTCGAGGTCCTGCACTTCCTGGCCGTTGCCCTTGTGCAGGATCTGGTCGCGGTTGCCTTTCTCGACGTTCGATTCCGGGCGCTGACAGGAGGCGAAAACGAGAAGTGCGATGATCGAGAAAACGCGGGGCCAAAACTCCGGGGAGCACGGGCTGCCAGCCCGTGGGCGATGGGAGTCTCCCATCGCGAACTTTGGTTTCGCGTCAGCGTTGCGAGAGCGGCGGCGGATGATAGAAGTGCGTCGGCGGAGACTCCGCCGACCCACGGGCTGGCAGCCCGTGCTCCCCGGAGGAAGAGGTGGCCGCGGCACGCGCTTTACGGTTTCGGCGGCTGCGGCGGGGCGGCGCCGGGATTGCTCTCGGCCGGCGGCGCGCTCCCGGCTTTCGCGGGGGTCTCGATGCCTAACGTTTTCAGATAGGGCTGAATCGAGCGGTCGCGGCCGAGGAAATTGCGGATCGAGATGTCGACCTCGCGCGAGCCGCCGGGCGCGTAGATTTCCTGGCGCAGTTTCATCCCGGCCGACTTGTCGAAATATCCGTTAGGCGATTTCTCGAAGACGGTCGCCATGTCGGCCGCGATCGCATCGGCCCAGGCATAGCCGTAGTAGCCGGCGTCGTAGCCGGCGAGATGCCCGAAGAAGGCGACGAAGGCGGTGTTATCGACCGGAAAAAAATCCTTCGCGAAAATCGGGTTCGACAGCGCGACGGAATCGTAGGGCTCACCCTCGGGATGGACGTCGTGCAGAGTAAGGTCGACATCGGCAAAGGTGAACTGGCGGCGGTAATGAACGCCCACCGTCGCGAGTTTCGCCTCCTTCATTTTCGCGATCATCTCCGCCGGGATCTTCTTCGACGGATCGCGATAATCGGCCGCGAAAGTATCGAGCACCTTCTTCTCCCAGACCCAGTTTTGCAGCATCTGCGAGGGGGCCTCGACGAAATCCGCCGGGACGTTGGTGCCGGCAAAACGAACGTATTTCGCCCGGGTCAGAATGGAGTGCAGGGCGTGGCCAAACTCGTGGAAGAGCGTTTCGACGTCGCTGTGGCTAAGGAGCGATGGCTTGTTTTTGGTGGGAGGCGGGAAGTTGCAGACCAGGGCCACGGTCGGGCGCTGATATTTCCCATCGGTCAGCAGCTTGCCCGGGACGATCCCAAACTGCGCAAAGTGATTGAACTTCCCGTCGCGCGGAAACATGTCGAGGTAGAACATGCCTAACGGCTCCCCGCTGGCCGCGTCCGCCACGACATAGAGCTGGAGATCGTCGACCCATTTTTGCGGGGCCAGGATCTTGGTAAATTTCAGCCCGAAGATGTTCTGATAGATGTTGAACATCCCGTCGAGCGTGCGCTGGAAGGGGAAGTAAACCCGGAGCGCGTCGGTATCGACGGTGTATTGGTCCTTTTTGAGTTCGTTCTGGAAGTAGCGCCAATCCCATTTGTTGATTTGCGCGTTCGAGTCTTTGGTTTGGGCGACCTTCAGCTTGCGCAGCTCCGCCACCTCGGCGTCGAACTTCGGCTGAAGCCCGGCCACGAGGTCGTTGATGAAGGTCTTGGCCGCGGCGCCGCTCTTGGCCATTTTGATGTCGGTCTGGAAATCATCCCACGATTTGTAGCCGAGCTTGAGCGCGATCTGATTGCGGTGGGTGAGGATGTTATTCAGGAGCGGGACGTTTTTCTCGCGCGCGAGATTGAACCGCACCTGGTAGAGATGCTTGCGCGTCTCTTCCTTTTTCGCGGTCTCCTGGACGGTGTTGTAGTGGAAGGTGACGTTGGCGAGCAGGGTGTAGGAGTCGTCCCCGGTCTTGACCCCGGGTGATTCGAGAATCGTCTCCGGCACGCCTTCCAACTCCGCCTTGGTGAAAACCACCGGCGCTTTCACGGCCACGATGTTGGCCTGGAAATCGGTCTCGAGCTGGGCCAGTTCCTTGCGCAGTTTTTCGACCTCGGCGCGCTTATCCGGCGGGAGCGCGAGCCCGGCCCGGCGGTAATCGCGCAAGGCGTGGTCGAGGAGGAGCGCGTCTTCGCCTTCCAATTTCGGTTTGGTGTCGGCAAAGGCCTTGACCGCCTTGTAAACGTCCTCGCGATAATCGACCCCGACCGCCCAATCCTGGAAAACCTTGACCGATTTCTCCGCCGCCTCGCGCATCGCGGGATCCTGGTTGGTCTGCTGAATCACGACCGCTTTGGCAACCGCGATCTGCGCTTCGTTCTGGATATTATCGAGCGCCACGACCGTGCTTTGGAAGCTCGCCTTGGCCAGATCCTGTTTCCCGATCAGGTCGAGCGCGGCGTTGGCTTTGGCGATCGCGGTATTGACTTCGCCCTGGACTTCGATCGGCGTTTTTGGCCACTCCGGAATCACCAGGACGGCCTTGGCCTTCTCCGCCGCGGCCTGGAAATCGGAGAGGCTTTTGACCGATTCGGCCTGGAGAGTGAGGGCAAAAGCGGACGACAGACTAACGAGCAGGAAGCGTTTCATAGATTATTAATTTCCATTTCCAATTGCCCATTGAAGAAGGGGAAACGGCAATTGGTAGGGAACTCGACTCGTTTTCTCGACGATTGGCAATTGGAAACTGGCCGTCGGCATGTCGCCTGCCGTTTTGTCGTCGGCGCAGAAGCAAGAGCGGGCCGGTGGCCTTGCCGGGGAGCGCGGGCGCCTCGCCCGCAGTGTCACGCGCCCCGCGGGACACTGGCCCGGCCGGCGGAACGGTGGGTGAAATTACTTCCGCCGCTTTTTCGCCATTTCTGATTTCTCTCTTGCGCACGGGCGTTTGGCGAGGCGCCAAACGCTGCGGGCGAGGGCGCCCGCGCTCCCCGGCAAGAAGGGGCCGCACGACGCGGCCGCTTCTCGCTGCCCGGGCTTTGGGGTTGCGCTCCATAGGTACCAATCCACAGTCCTGCCGTGGGCGATTTTACCACCAAGTTCCTGATCGCATTCATCCCGATCTTCGTCGCGATCGACGCCGTCGGGATGGTGGCGATTTTCATCGGGCTGGGGGCGAGCGTGGAAAAAAAGCGCCGCCAACAGGAAGCGCTCCTCGGGATCGGGACCGCGCTCGCGATCTCGATCGGCTTCATGTTTCTCGGGAAACTGATCTTCAAGGCGCTCGGGATCACGGTGGCGGATTTCCAGGTCGCGGGCGGCTTGCTCCTGCTCGTCTTCGCCGTGCGCGATCTGCTCGATATCGGCGGGGAAAAACGGCCGACGGCGGAATCCTTTGGCATCGTTCCGTTAGGCATGCCGTTGATAGCAGGGCCTGCCCTGCTCACCGCGCTCCTGGTTTTGACCGACTCGGTCGGCGTGACCTACACGCTGCTCTCTTTAATCGTGAACCTGGTGATCGTGGCGGTGGTTTTTTGCTACGCTGATCGCCTGACCAAGATCCTCGGCAAACAGGGCATCAACGGCGTTTCCAAGCTGGTTTCGCTCCTCCTCGCCGCGATCGCCGTCAGCCTCATCCGGCGCGGTTTGGTCGGACAATAAGATGGGCCTTCGCGCCAATACTGTGCGCTCCGGCGATCATGCCCACCGCCGCTAAAACAAACCGGTGCGCAGCATGACGAGGGTGCAACCTTCCACCACCTCGATCCCGGCACTGCTGGCCGCGGCGGCGAGTTCCTCGTTTTCGGCCCCTGGATTCATGATGATGCGTTGCGGATTGGTGGCCAGGATTTCATCGATCAGGGCCGTCGAGCGAGGCGCGCCGAGATAAAGCGTGACGGTGTGCACCGGTTCGCCAATCGCGGCCAGGTTGGGGTAACAGGTCATCCCCTCGACCTCCGGAAAAGCCGGATTCACGGGCAGCGGCCGGTAGTCCAGACTGGCCAGCAAACGCACGGCCTGGTTGGAATAGCGATCGGGCTTGGGCGAGGCGCCGAGGACGGCGACGTTGCGTTTTTCCTGCGGAATCAGGGCCATCGGGCAATAGAAGTGGCAAAAGGTCCTCCCGCAACCGGGTCGGCGCCGGCTCGTTAGCCGCCTCCATTGACAGTCCGGGCATGCTTGTTAGTATCCCGACCTTATGAGATTCCCGCTCGCGCTCACGACGAAGATTGCGGCCTACATTGTCGGCCACAAGCTTCGCGGGACGAAAAAATTTGCCACCGTGCTGCAGCTGGAACCGCTGCATACCTGCAACCTGACCTGCACCGGTTGCGGCCGGATCCGCGAATATTCCACCAACCTGAAAGACCTTCTCCCGCTGGAGGATTGCCTGGCGGCCGCCCAGGAATGCAATGCCCCGATGGTTTCCATCTGCGGCGGCGAACCGCTCATTTACCCGCAGATCGAGCAGCTCGTGCAGGGCCTGCACGACCAGGGCCGGATCATTTACATCTGCACCAACGCCATGTTCATGCGCAAAAAGATGCGCGAATGGATGGCGGCCGAGTATCCCAAACGCTCGACCGAGATTGAGCAGAAAATCAGCGAGCTCATCAGCGCCGGCCTCATGACCGAGAAAGACGCCGCCGCCGTCCGGCAGGGCCCGAAAGACCCGGTCAAGCCGACGATCGGCCCGAGCAAATGGATGTATTGGAACGTCCACCTCGATGGCCTCGAGCGGACGCACGACCTGATCGTGGAACGCGAAGGCGTCTTCAAGGAATGCATCCTCGCGATCAAGATGGCGAAGATGCTCGGCTACCAGGTCGCGACCAACACTACGATCTACAAGGAAACCGACATGACTGAGATCGAGCAGATGTTCGATTACCTGAGCGATCTCGGCGTCGACGGCCACACCATCTCGCCCGGCTACGAATACGACGCGGCCAAGAAGGACATGATCACGCGGCTCAATCTGCAGCCGGAAAATTTCTTCCTCACCCGCCAGATGACGATCGAGAAGTTCAAGAAGATCGAGCAGTGGATGAAGGATTACACCCTTCTCGGGACGCCGATCTATTTCGAATTTCTCGCCGGCAAACGCGATCTGACCTGTTCCGCCTGGGCCATCCCGACGCGCAACATCCGCGGCTGGAAAGGCCCGTGCTACCTGATGACGGACGCGCATTACTCCAGCTACCAGGAGCTGCTCGACCAGGTGCAGTGGGACAAATACGGCGTCGAGAACGGCGTCGTGAAAGACAGCCGTTGCGAAAATTGCATGGTCCATTGCGGCTACGAGCCGACCGCCAGCCTCGGTCTCAACGCCCAGAGCGGCGACACGTGGAAGACGGTCCGTTTCAACTTCGGCGCGAAACCGAAACCGACCGGCAAAGGCAACGAAATCACGGCCTACAACGGAGTGACCTCCGGCAACGGCCATCTTACCGGCAAAAAAGCGGAGCCCGCCGCCCAGGCATCTTGAGCCGCCGCCCCAGCATGGGTAATCCGTCTGCCAACATCATTCCTCTGCCGCGGGTCGCGAAAGAAAGCGCGCCCCGCCTAACGACCAACGCGGAGCTGACGGAAGCGATCGGGTTGGCGCAGCAGAATCTTCTCCGCCAGCAGAAGCCCGACGGCCATTGGGTGGGCGAGCTGATGGTCGATAGCACGCTTTGCTCCGACTACGTCCTCTTCATGCATTGGCTGGGCGAGGTCGACGAGACCCTGCAACGCCGTTGCACCAAGCACATCCTCAAGCGCCAGCTCCCGGATGGCGGCTGGAATATTTTCTACGGCGGCCCGAGCGAGATCAACGCCTGCGTCAAAGCCTACTTCGCGCTCAAGCTCGGCGGGCATAGTCCTGACGCCCCTTTCATGCAGGAAGCCCGCGCCAATATCCTCCGGCTCGGCGGCATTCCGCGGATGAATACCTACAGCAAGCTTTACCTGGCATTGTTAGGGCAATTTCCCTGGAAATATCTGCCCGTCATCCCGGTCGAGATGGTGCTGCTCCCGAGCTGGTGCTTTTTCAACATCTACAAAATGTCGTCCTGGAGCCGGGCCATGCTCATCCCGCTCGCGATCATCAATCATTTCAAGCCCACCCGTGAGCTGCCGCAGAACAAAAAGCTGCACGAGCTTTACCCGGTCGGGACGGAGGGGAACGACTTCACCCTTGCGCGCGACCAGCGGCTCCTGACCTGGCGGAATTTTTTCCTGCGCGCCGACCGCGCCCTGAAGCTGCTCGAGCGCTGGCACAACCGTCCCCTGCGGCGGCTAGCGCTGGAAGAAGCCGAGCGCTGGATGGTCGAGCGCATCGGCGAAGGCAGCGACGGGCTCGCGGCGGTTTTCCCAGCGATGCTCAACTCCATCATCGCCCTGCGCTCTCTCGATTATCCCGCGACGCATCCCCTCTACCAAAAGGCGATGGCCGATTTTCGCGGGCTTTTCGTCAATGATCCGGACGATTTCCGAATTCAGCCCTGTCTTTCCCCTGTCTGGGACACTGCGATCAACATCATCGCGCTGGCTGAGTCCGGTTTCTCGGCCCAGGACCCCGCGCTCCAGAAAGCAGCCCAATGGCTGGTCGACAAGGAAGTGCGGGTGCGCTGCGATTGGACGGTGAACAACCCGCACCCGGAAGCGAGCGGATGGGCTTTCGAGTACAACAACATCTTTTACCCCGACACCGACGACACCGCGATGGTCCTGATGGCGCTGCGGCTGGTCCGGCCTAACGAACAGGCGCAGCTCGCCCAAGTCTTTGACCGCGCACTCGGCTGGCAGCTGAGCTTCCAATGCCGCGACGGCGGCTGGGCCGCCTTCGACAAGGACGTGACCCGGCACTGGCTGGAAGACATGCCTTTTGCCGATCATAACGCCATCCTCGACCCGACCTGCAGCGATCTGACCGCGCGCACCTTGGAATTGTTAGGCTACATCGGCTTCAATCCCGGCCGGCCGCTCGTGCGCAAGGCCGTGCGCTACCTGCGCGAGACGCAGGAGGACGACGGCTCCTGGTATGGCCGCTGGGGCGTGAACTACATTTACGGAACCTGGCAGGTGCTGCGTGGTCTGCGCGCGATCGGCGAGGACATGACCGAGGATTGGATTTTGCGCGGGCGCGACTGGCTGGAGAGCTGCCAGAACGACGACGGCGGCTGGGGCGAATCCTGCGCATCGTATGAAAATCCGGATTTAAAAGGCAAAGGCGCGAGCACCGCTTCGCAGACGGCCTGGGCATTGATGGGACTCTGTGCCTGCGGCGATCTCGACCGGCCGAGCGTGCAATGCGGGTTGCGCTACCTGCTCGACACCCAGCGCGAAGACGGCACCTGGGACGAGCTCGAAATTACCGGCACCGGTTTTCCGCGCGTTTTCTATTTGAAGTACGACATGTATCGCCAAAACTTCCCGCTCCTCGCCCTCGCGACCTACGTTAATTACCGGAGCGGCGTGGGCCATTACCAAAGCTTCTACCGCTGGGCCGGGAAGTAACCCCGCTTCCGCCGCCCGCGCGGTTATTCTTTTGCGATCTTGCCGCCCCAGGAGAGGATCTTCGCCTTCGTCCCGGCCGCTTCCGCTTCCTTGATGTCGCCGTTGCGGTTGTAGAATAACGAGAGGCTGGTCCAGCCGATCTGGTCGTTAGGCTGGAGCGCCACCGTCGTCTTGCCCGCCTCGATTGCTTCCGGGAACCGCCCCAGTTTCATCAGGGCCATGCCGAGGGCGTGCCAGCCGTCGAAGAATTGCGGATCGAGCTCGACGCAGCGCCGGTATTTTTCCACCGCGCTTTCCAGCTCGCCGACCGCGAGGTCGCCGTTCGCGTCGTCAAAAAGATCCTCGACCGATTCCATGTTTCGTCCGGCCACAGGATACATCATTGTCGCCGCCCGCGCGCTGCGACCGCGCGCCCGGTGACTTTGCCTAACTTGTCGCTGCCGGCGCTTCTGGCGCTTTCGGCTCCGGCACTCCGGCCTCGCGGCGGCGTTCCCGCAGCCATTCGTAGAAGACCACCTGACTTTGATTTTCCATCGCCTGGTTTTCCAGGTCGGCGCGCGATTTTTCGTACTCCGCCGGGGTGATCGTTTCACGTTGCTCGAGGATCACGAGCAGGCCGCCGTCCTTGGTTGGCACGAAACTGCTCACCTGGCCCGCGCTCAAATCGCTCGCGGCGCGTTTGATGTAGGGCATCTCCGGGTTCTCGTTCTTCGGCTCCGGGCTCGCGGCCGGCGCCGTCCCGGGCGGTGGCTCATCGGCAAGGGCGAAGGCGGGAATCTTCTCCAGCGTCACCCCGGCGGTGGTGGCGGCTTCGGTGAGCGGTTTTCCGCCTTGCAGTTCCTCCCGCAGTTTAGTCGCGACTCCGGCTGCTTTCATCGCGACCATTTGCTGCGTGTTGCGCTTCTTCAGCGCCTCGACAATTTTCGGCCGCGCTTCCTCCAGCGTGAGCGGGCGCGCCGCCTCCACCTGGAGCAGATGCAGGATCTCGAATCCGTCCTTTGCCTGGATCGCTTCGCTATTCGGGGCGTCCTTGGTCAGGGCAAAAGCCGCCGTCACCATTGTCGGCGTCCCGGCGAGCAGGGGATCCGGAGTTTCCTTGGTGAAGTCGGCCGTTTCCTTAGGGGTTAGCTGAAACTTCCCCGCCACCTGGTCGAAATCGGCGCCTTTGACCTGCAGCGCCTCGGTTAATTCGTTCGCCTTGTCGGCCAGTTTTTGCAGGACGTCGACGCGCTCTCTCCCGGCCAGCTTTTTCTGTTCTTCATTCAGGCTAAACTCGACCAGTTTTACTTTGCGTTTTTCGTCCGAATTCAACTGCGCTTTTTGCGCTTCGTAATATTTTGCGATCTCGTCCTCGGTCACGGTGACATCTTTGGCCAGATCTTCGGAGCTGAACCGCACGAGGCTCACGTCCATTTTGGCGTAGGCCTTCTCGAAGTCGCTCCGGAGTTCGCCTTCCGGCACGTTGACCCCGGCGCTCAGGACTTTCTTTACCCGCTGGAGGAGGATCTGGTCGGCCGCCAGTTCCTCGACCTGCGCCTCGCTGAAACCCATTGGGGACAGGGCCCGGTCGACGAAAGTGGTGTAGCGCGACGGGTCGAAGCCACTCTCGCCCTGGAAGGCGGGCAACGCCCGGATCGAATCCGCGATTTCGCTCGTGCTTGGCTTGATCCCCATGCGCTGCGCTTCGTGGCGCAGGACCATCAGGTTCCAGGAGAATTTCTCGAAGGCGTCGTCCTCCGTCTGGGCGCCGGCCGTCAATTCCATGAGCAGGTCGCGCATGCCGAGCTGGCTGCCGAGGCGGAGCAGGCGCACGTTGCGTTGGAATTCGACCTGGGAAACGGACCGATTGTAGAGCGTGCCGACCGTGCCATCGCCCAGCTGCGAGAGGTCCGATTTGTTCCAATACCAGGAGAAGGAAATACACACGAGGACCGTGATGATGATCATCAGGACCTTATGGTGCTTGCGCATTACGGTAATCATGGGCGTGAGGCGGGTTGAGTGGCGGAATTTAGGGACTCGACCGAATGCGGCAACCGATTTCTACATCTGCGGCTCGCGCTTCTCCCTAACGAATTCATCGACCTCATCGACGTAGGTCTTAAACGGATCGCCCATCACCAGGCAATCGTGCGTCTCGCAGGCAATCGAATCCCAGTTGATGACATAGGGCCGGTTGGCCTTGCGGAAGGCTGCCACGGCCTGCGCCCGGCCGTTGGCCCGGGTGTCGGCCGGCGGGATGCGGGTGACGTCTTTTTGCCGGACGAGGTTGTTCCATTCGCCGATCCGTTTCGCCGGCTGGAGTCCGAAAAAGAGACCGCGATTGGGATCGATATTGTGATATTCCAAGTCGAGGCTTTGCAGCCAGGGATCGTTCCAACTCAGATTTTCCGTAGTCCGGAAAGTATCGAGCAACCATTTTTTGCTGATCCAATCCACTCCGCCGAGCAGCGCCTCCGGCTTGTGCGGCAGGGCATCGAGGGTGTAGCGCCAGCTCTCCAGCAGCCAGTCAGTTTCCTCATCCGTCCCGGCGAGATGTTTCGTGGCCAGGGCGTGCAGGCGCCATTGCACATCGAGCGCGCCGATGGTGCGGCCGTCCTCCAGTTCCACCAGCCAGCGCTGGGTGGAATCGCGCGAGACGTCGCGCGTCGCCTGGACGGCGTCGAGCAAAGTCAGGTCGTTAGGCAAAAGCCCCGCCTCGAGCAGGGTGAGGATGCAGGCGGTCGTGCCGATCTTGAGCGCATTTGCAAACGGGCTCATGTTCGAGTCGCCGATGAGGAGATGGAGCCGGCGATATTTCCGGTAATCAGCCAGCGGCTCGTCGCGCGCGTTAATGATCGCCCGGTTGAACTGCACCCACTGGTAAATGTCGTTCACGATGTGGTCGGCCCGCTGGCTGAGCTGGAAATCGACTGCCTCTTCCGCCGCCGGCACCTCGAAATCAAAGGCGAGAGGATTGGCCTGCCCGACCCGGCCGGCGCCGGTAAAAATTTGCCGCGTCGCGAGAAAGGCGAGGAGCGCGCCGAGGGCCGCGGGGGTGAATTGGGCCTCGCGTTTCATCAGATAATTTTCGTGGCAGCCGAAAGTCGCGCCGGTGTGGTGATCGATGTTGTTCTTGATGAACGAAACCGAGTCGGCTGCGCCTAACGACTCGAGCGCGCTTTGCAGGAGCTGGTCGCCCGCCAGGTCGTAGGCCACCATGTCGCGCAACTGCCGGCACTCGGGCGAGGCGTACTCGATGTGCCCCATATCGAGATAAATCCGGCCGCCGTTAAGCAGGAAACCGCCGTTGCCCGGCGGCTCTTCGTAGTCGCGATAATGCAGGTCGATCGCGCCCGCCCGCATCCGGCGGAAAAGCTGATTTTTCACCCGGACCGGCCACGCGTCGCCGTTGGGGTGCGCGGCGTCACCGCTCACCAGGCAGCCGTATTCGGTCTCGATCCCTGCGATCCGATCCATCCGAGTCGATCATCGGATACGGGCGCGCCGTGGACAAGGGACAAAGCGCGGCGCAACTTCGGAGCATGACGACGAAGCCCTTTCCCGCGCGCAGCCCGGCCGAAAAAGTGGGCGGGCTGGTTTACTTCGGGCGCATGCTCGACAAAATCCGCCTCCACGCCCGCGGCGCGCTGCCGCCGGAGTATGTCGAGAAGCTTGGCGACGGATTCGATGGCCGCTGCGTGCGCTTTCTTGGTTTAAAATATGAAGACGTCGTCGCGCGCGTGACCGAGGGCGGGACGGACGACGAGATCTGGCAATGGGCGCTTGAAAACGGGCGCGGAACTTCCGCCGAGGACAAGGAAAACTGGAACGAGTTCCTGCGGAAATGCGGGTGGAAAGATTCCGTCACGCCCACGCTCGAACGACGCAAGAAAGAGAGCGGTTTCCAGGACCGCGCCGATATCGAGACGATGTTCCAGTTCATCGACGCCGACGAAGGGCGGTTGTAAATCGACCGCCGGATTAGCGCGCCTGCGTGCCTATTTCGTTAGGCGGCGGTGGCGGTTTCTGGCGATGCTCGATCACCGCCCAGACGGTCGCGCCAATCAGCGCGACTATGACCGCGGCGACGATCAGCCGCGCCCGCGATGGCCTGGCGGCGGCATCGTCCCGGGGCGCCATCGGCGTTATTCCGAGAGCGTGTCGATCCGCTCGGCCAGGCCGAAATCGAGATCGGTCAGGCCGCCTTTGCTGTGGGTCGAAAGCACCAGCCGCACCTTGTTGTAGCGGATGTCGATGTCGGGATGATGTTCCTCGTCCTCGGCCACTTCCGCGACACTGTTGATAAAATCGATCGCTTCCGAGAATTCGTCGAACTCAAAGGTCCGCTCGATGTGTTTCTTCTCGAGCTCCCACTCTGGAATCTTCTTCAGGCGATTCTTCAGCTCGTCCCTTTTGATTAGCTCGGCCATGACGGCAACACGAGTAGCATCCCGTTTTGCTTTTGCAACGGAGAATCCAACCACTTTCTCGCAGGAGGCGCGCCGATGCGCGCGCCACCGCTTTGCCCGGCTAGAGCGCGAGGATTTTGCGCAGATTCTTCGCCGAATCGAAAACCTCGACCGCACACTGGCGCGCCTCCCGCGCCAGCCGGGGCCAGTCGCGCAGGACGCGCCGGGCGGCTTCCGCGGCTTCGTCGGCGTCATGGACGAAACAGAAACCGGCCGGCGTGGGCAGATATTTCGCCGCTCCCGTGTCCTCGGTGATGACGGGCCGCCCCAGAGCGAGAAAAGCCGCGGCGCGATCGCTCACCCAGCCGGTGCGCCAGCTCACGTCGACGCCTTTGATCGCGGTGAACTCCCCCAGCGCCGAGGCCAGGTAACGCCGATAACGGCCCGGGGTGCGCGCGACCGTGTGCGGGTCGGCCAGGCGCCAGCCGAGTTTCGTGAGCCGCTCGGTTTCGGGATCGTCGGGTTTGATGTTCATCGCCAGCTCCCAGCGCGCTTCCGGCACGCGGGAGGGGAGATCGAGGTAGGGCGCGAACATTTCCTTCTTCGAGAGGTCGGGAAACTTGCCCTTCACTTCCACGCTTCCGCCCCAGTACCATTGGCCGATCGTGGTCAGCTTCGGTGTCCGCGGCCGGGGACGCGGCTGGAGCAATTCCGTGTCGACGAGGGGAAAGAAGGTGCGCCATGGCAGCGAAGTTTTGGGCAGGAGGCAGTCACCGGCGTGCGCGTTGAGGCCGATCGTCCAGAACTCGTGATGCTCGCGCTGGCCGAGATCGAGTTTCGTCATCCAATAAAAAATTTCGCTCGGGTCGAGATCGCAGAAAAGCCGGCGCTCGAACTCGAGCAGGAGCGGGGGATGAATGGAGAAGGCGAGATTGAGGAGAACGTTAGGGCCGGCGAGCCGCGCGCGCAGTTCTCGCCGGGAAAGCCCGATGCAGCGCAGGGAATCGAGGTCGTGCTCCGGTTTCGCCGTCTCCTGGTAGAGGAGACAGTAACGGCCCGCCAGCCCGTGCGCGCGCAGCTGGCGCTGGAAATTTCCGATCGCCGCGGCATCCGCGGCGCGATCGTTGGTCGCGGGCAGGAGTTCGAGCCAGATCGCGTCCTGCCGCAACCGGCGCAGCCCAAGCATCCATTGCAGCGGTACGGAAAAATTTCCGCCTCCTTCGCGATACTTCGCGGCAAAAGCGCAGCCAAGAAAAACGGTCACACCTCACAATCGCATGAGACAGCGCCGGAGAGCGCTGCCGGATGCTTCGAACTGTTCTCTACCCTGTTTGCGCTTCGTGTTTGACGCTTTGCCGCGGCTCTCTTTATTACCCGTCCTCGCGCCCGTAGCTCAACTGGATAGAGCATCTGACTACGGATCAGAAGGTTTGAAGTTCGAATCTTCACGGGCGCACTTTCCCGCTGGATTGCGGCTTGCGCATCTCCCCGCGGCGTTGAAATTCTTCCCATGGCAGCTCAAGGTTCCACTGGCAACGTCATCGCGGCCCTCTGCAGCTTCTTTATCCCGGGTCTCGGGCAATTGATTCAAGGCAGGCTGCTGATGGCAATCATTCAATTCCTCCTCGCCGCCGTGCTCTGGATCGTTCTTCTCGGGTGGCTCATCCATCTCTGGTCGATCCTCGACGCCGCTCTCTGGAAGGGCGGAAGAGGATAGCGGTGGCAGGCGGGGCGCTTGCCCTACAATTTCTTTAGCAGCGTCTTCCAACGGGCCCAAGCCGCGTCGTGCGCCTTGCGATTTGCTTCGGAAGCATCGGGCGCTTCGCCCGCGCGCATGAATCCGTGCCCCGCACCGGGATAGGTCTCCGGTTCGAAGGTTTTTCCCGCCGCCTTCATGATCTCTTTCGTCTTCGGCAGCGTCGCCCCGATCCGCGCGTCATCCTCGGCGTAAAATCCATAAACCGGGCACGCGATCTTCGCCGCTTCCTCCGCCGTTTGGGGTCCGGGGCCGTAGAACACATACGACGCTTTGAGCTTCGGGTTGTGGTTGGCGTAGGCGAACGCTTTCTCGCCGCCCCAGCAGAAACCGGTCACGGCCAGGACGCCGTTTCCCGCCGGCAATTTCGCCGCAAACTCCGCCGCCGCATCCATGTCAGCCATGACCTGCGCATCGGGCAGAGCCGAGATTGCCTTAATCGCCTCACCTTGGTCGGGGTGACTGCCCGTGTCTTTCCCCGGTGCCGAAAGCAGATCGGGCGCGACCGCGATATAACCGGCCGCGGCCAGTTCATCGGCGAGATTTTTCGCCCAATCCGTCAGGCCAAAAATTTCGTGAATGACGAGCACCACTGGCGCCTTCTCTTTCACCTCCGGATAAACGACAAAGGTTTTCACCGTCCGGTCGCCGCTCTTGAGCTCGACCCATTCGCTGTGGCGCGGCGATTTGT
>JALYQE010000347.1 GCA_030855965.1 Verrucomicrobiota bacterium
ACCGCGTAGCTGAACAGTTCCCGCTCGCTCTTTTGTTGTCCCATCATCCTGGGACAACGGCTTTATCAGATCGCCCAGACTTTGGTTACTATTATTTTGCTATCCGTCCGATTTGGGCAACACGCCCTATAGATGCGACCCCGCTGCGACCCCCGGAAGCGCCGCATCAAGACGTAACTGGGCGCCCGGTTCCGCAAGCGAGGCGTGACTATGGCGGTAGCGGTGGAGGAGGTGGCGCCGGACTACAAGTCGCAATGGGGGACAGCCTTATTGATAGAGTGCTCTTCGATATTGAGCGCCAAGAGAGAAGGAATCAGACACAAAACTTACCACCGCCGCCTACGCCCATTCCATCTGCATTACCACCACCACCAACAGGCACTTATGGTGATCCAGCCGGGTTAGCCATATCACAGGACGTTGCTCTTGGTGGCGGAGGAACGGCCTTGGGACTTGCACAGAACGCACTAGCCGGGGAGGGTTACTGGCTAGGTCGCAATGGCCAATACTACGGAACCCATTTCAATGGTAATGGCACAACTGGCGGACGAAATGGGATAATCGCAGCGAGTAGGGCCTTTCGGGTTGGGGGCACGGTAGTATTTGGCATACAATCTGGCGTAGCGATCAACAGCGCCGTTCAAAATCCAACTCTTGGAAACCTCACACATCAAGGATTCAACATCGGAGCAGGGGTCGTGGGATTTATGGGGCCCGCAGGCTTTGGGCTTTCGACCCTGTATTTTGGCGTTGATGCTACTATTGGATGGAATGTCGTTTTGGATCCAGGTAGTCCATTCGATCCGGTTTATGTGCGTGGCTCCAATATCCACGGATTTCGAGGCCCATAACAAGCGATGCTTCAGGCACAAAAATATCTTTTTTATCGGCTTTATTGCTGGGCGTCTCATTGGAAATGGGACACGACTCCGCAGATCACTGCTTTCATCCAGATTTCGGTGTTGACCTGGTTTAACTGCTTCTTGGTGGTAGAAATTGCCCATTTCGCGCTACGGGGAAGAGCCGCCCCTTTCTCCTCTTCCGCCGTCGTCGCGTCCATGATAGTGGTCGCTCTTCCGCAATATTTCCTGTTTCTACGTAATGGAAAGTACAGAGCACTGATTGACGCTTTTAGGGGCGAGTCGCACCAAGACATGCGACGATGGGATTCGGTCGTTGTGTGGTACGTGGTTCTATCGCTAGCACTTCCCCTGTGCTTTGCGTTCTTTTGCGGTATTCACTCGGGATTATTGTGAGAGCGGGGGGCCCGGAGGGGTGAGATTCGGGGTCAGTCTGAAGCGTCGACCCCTTTTCCTCGGGGTGATCGCATGAGGCGGTTCGCTCAGGGAGATCCCGACGGTCGCGACTGGAACTCGCGCGCCCGCTTTTCTCCCTCCGCGATCTGCGCGGGCGTCAATTCTTTTTGCAAGGCGGCGCCGAGAGCCTTGGCTTTCTCATGGCCTTGCCGCATGGCCAGCAGCAACCACTTATAGGCTTCGGCTAAGTCCTTCGCGACGCCTTGTCCCCGATCATAGCAGAGCCCGAGATGATATTGCGCTTTGGCGTAGTTTTGCTCGGCCGCCTTGCGATACCACGCCACCCCCTGCGCCTCGTCTTTGGCCATTCCGACACCCATGGCCGAGCAATCGCCTAACGTATCCTGCGCCCCTGCCAGATTCTGCTCGGCCGCCTTCCGAAACCATTTCACTGCCTCGACGTGGTCCTGTTTCACGCCTTCGCCGGTGGCGTAACAGAGTCCCAGATTGAACTGGCCAAGAGCGTAATTTTGTTCGGCCGCTTTGCGATACCATTTCACTGCCTCGACCGCATCGCGCGGGACGCCGGTGCCACGATCATAAGAGTGACCCAGATTGGATTGCGCCCGCGCAAGGTTCTGGTCGGCGGCTTTGCGGAACCATTTTGCCGCCTCAACATGATCTTGCGCCACGCCTTCGCCAAGGTTGTAACACACGCCCAGATTGTCCTGCGCCTTGGCCAGACCTTGCTCGGCGGCTTTGCGATACCACTTCGCCGCCTCGACCAAATCCCGCGGCACGCCCTCGCCTTTGTCGTAGCGACGTCCGACCTGGAACTGAGATTCGGCGTCACCGCTTTCCGCCTTGGCTTTGATCTCTGCGAACGTCATTGGTGCGGTGTCAGTTTGTTGCGCAAACATCGGCGAGACCGCGAGACCACAGAACAACAGAAGCAGCCACGCGAACCGACTTGATTTCATCTTGGCAGGTTAATTGAGTCGAACCGAAGCTGTCGATGCCGACGTTCCGACTCTTGCGGGCGGGTGATTTCTCTTTATGCAAATGGATGAACTTGCTTCGCCTTGGCCTGCTCGTAGCCATCTCGCTTCTCTCGCTCGCGCAGCCGGCTCTCGACGCGGTCGCGGCGCCGTTGTAGCCGCGATCGGTGATCCCGGGCCGCGCCACGGCAGGTTCATACTGGCCGGCCGGGATGGACGATCCCGGCGACAACAACGGCAGTTGAGACTTCGCCGCAGCGAGTGGAAAGTCGGAGCGGCCCGGGCCGCGTCATTCAACTTTCCATTTCCGCATGCCTTTAGACAAAAAAGACAAACTTCGCCTTCTCACGATCCTGCTCGAGAGCCGACACGGCGATCTGCGCGAACAGAATCTCAACCGCCAGGGCAAGGGGCACTTCCACGTCTCGGGGATGGGCCACGAAGCGCTCGCCGCGCTCTCCTTTACGAGCGAGCCGGGCGATTATGTCTGCGGATATTATCGCGACCGCGCGCTCGTGCTCGGGCGAGGGGTCACGTCCGCGGAGCTGGCGCTGGATTATTTCGCGAAGCGCAAAGGGCAAAGCCACGGCCGGCAAATGCCGTCGCATTACAGCTACGCCGAGCGCCACATCTGGAGCGTCCCGACCCCGACCGGCGCCCAGCTTCTGCCCGGCTGCGGGATCGCCTGGGGGATCAAGCTCGATGGCAAACCGAACTTCGTCATCGCCACGATCGGCGACGCCGCCACCCGGCAGGGCGATTTTTTCGAGGCGGTTTGTTTTGCCAAGGAGCGGGAACTCCCGGTCCTCTTCGTGGTCGAGGATAACGGCTACGGTATCAGCAGCCCGACGCGCAAAATCAATCCGCTCGCGATCGACGTCCTCCAGCCTAACGATTGGCGCCAGCTCGATGGCTCCGACGTGATGGCGGTTTACGAAGCCGGCCAGGAAGCGAGCGCCCATCTCCGCGCAGGCAAAGGGCCGGTCTTTTTCTGGGTGACAATGGAGCGGCTTTCCAGCCACACCAGCTCGGACGATCACAAACTGTATCGCACCGTGGAGGAGATCGAGAAACTCGCGGAGGGCGATCCGCTGGAGAAGTTCAAGGATCGGTTGATCGCCGAGAGCGTGATCACGGCGAACGATTACACGAAGCTCGACCAGGAGATCAAGGAGCGCATCCGCCAGGAATTTATCGACGCCGAAAAGGAAGAAGATCCGACCGCCGACGAACTCCGCCTCCAGATCACGGGCGAGCTTCCGCAGCTCGACGAGGACGTCTTGCCGCCGGGCAAATATCGCATCGGCGACGTGGTCAATCTCACCCTGCGCGCCGGTCTGACGAAGGATTCGAACCGGATCATTTTTGGCGAAGACGTGGAGGATCCGAAGGGCGGCGTCTTCCGTCTCACGCAGAAACTCTCGACCGATTTTCCCGAGCAGGTTTTTAATTCCCCACTCGCCGAGTCCACCATCATGGGCGTGGCCTGCGGGCTCGCGTCCTACGGCAAACGGCCAGTCTTCGAGCTGCAGTTTGTCGATTTCATCAACCCCGGCTGGAACCAGCTCGCGACCAATCTTTCCACTTTGCGCTGGCGCTCTTTCGGGACGTGGACCTGCCCGCTTGTCATCTACGCTCCTTACGGCGCCTACCTTCCCGGCGGCAGCCTCTGGCACAGCCAGGCGAACGAGGCCCCGCTCGCGCACTACCCCGGGATCCACATTGCTATCCCGAGCAACCCGGAGGACGCCGCCGGCCTGCTCTGGAGCGCGATGCATGCGGAGGATCCGACCTTCATTCTGCTCCCGAAACATCTGCTGTGGGCGGAACATGAGTCGACCGAGCCGCTTCGCCCGGTGTCGTTAGGCAAAGCGCGCCTCCATCGGGCCGGCGCGGACGTGACCGTGGTCGCGTGGGGCAACACGATGGAGAAATCGATCGAGGCGCTGGCCAAACTCGGCGACAAAACCAGCGTCGAGTTGATCGATCTGCGTTCGATGGCGCCCTGGGACCGGGAAGCGATCGAGGACTCGGTCCGCAAAACCGGACGCCTCGTCGTCGTCCAGGAAGACACCGAGAATTGCAGCGTCGGCCAGATGATCATCTCGCACATCGCCGGCCAGGCCGAACTCTGGGAGGCGATGGTCAGCCCGCCGATTTTGGTCAGCAAAGGCAACGTCATGATCGGCTACAACCCGATCTACGAATATGCCGCCCTGCCCGATGTCGAGCGAATCGTTAGGGCAATCGAGCGCTCCGTCTCCGTGATGCAGCAACGTGTCGGAGCGGCCGTGCCGGCCACAGGAGAGATACCTTCACCCGCCGCCAAGCCTGCCGCGCCCGTCAAAACCAGCACCCGTCCCCCCCGCCCCGCCACCGGCGGGACGCGCAAAATCGTTGTCCCGATCATGGGCGAAGGCATTCGCTCGGCCAAGGTCGTGGCGCTGCTCAAGAAACCGGGCGACCGGATCGAGTTCGATGATTCACTCTGCGAAGTCGAGACCGACAAGGCGGTTTACCCGATCGAATCCTCCTTCGCCGGCACCATGGGCGAATGGAAAACCGCGGTCGATGAAACGGTCGAGATCGGCCAGGAACTCGGGACCATTCTGACCGAGAGCGAGGGCGACGACCTCGCCGAGCAACTGGAAGCGGCCGCGGAAGTTTCCGCCGATGAGGAGCCCGCGAGCGCCCCTCCGGCTTCGCCAGTTAAGCGCGAGACTTCTCGCGAGCCGGCGCTTTCCGCGACCATCACCCGCAAACTCGGGCGCGTTGTCCCCGCCAATCTCCAGATCGACGCCCGCTGGGACGCCATCCGCGAGGCACGCGCTGCGGCGAAAAAACGCGACGGCAAGAATGCGCCGTCGCCTTCCGTCATGGTGGCGTGGGCGGTCGTGCGCGCGATGGAAAATCATCCCGCCTTTCGTGCTCTCATGCTGGATGACGATCGCATCGTCGAGAGCGATGATTTCGATCTCGGCATGGCCGTGACGATGGAGGGCGACCGGCTCGCGACGGCGGTCATTACGAAAGCGAACAAGCTGGCCTGGCCGGAGTTCGTGAAGCGGTACAACGAGACGGTCGAGGCCACGCGCGGCGGGCGGGTCGATGCGATGAATGCGCCACTGGTCATTAGCAGCCTGGGCGCTTTCGGAGTGAAGGCCGCGGCGCCGATCGTGGTGCCACCCTCGGTCGGCACGCTCTTCGTCGGGTCCGCTCATCACGAGCTTTCGCCTAACGGAAAGAAAGCGCAGAGCGTGGAAGTGATCACGCTTTCGCTCACCTTCGATCACCGGGTCGTGAACGGCGCCGGCGCGGCCAACTTCGTGCACGCGATCAAGGGATTGATCGAAGGCTTTCAAGTTCCAGCGGCCGCGGCATCCGTGGGATAGAACTGGAACTGGCGACGGGAGTTTTCCGGGGAGCACGGGCTGCCAGCCCGTTGGCCGGCGCAGCCTGCGCCGGCGGACTTTTGCCTGGTCGGGATTGTTCCGGATCATGACGTCCTCTAAGAGGGCGTCTAAAAAGTCGGAAAGATAAGGCTTGTACTATATGTTGTGATTACGCACAACGCTTGGGATGCAGACCAAAGAGGCGTATCCGAGCAGTTTCAGCGAAGAAGAATGGGCGTTGATTAA
>JALYQE010000383.1 GCA_030855965.1 Verrucomicrobiota bacterium
AAGGCGAGCTGCGCCAGAAGTTGTCGTTAGGCAGGCCGCTCCGGGTCAAGCTCGGCGTCGATCCGACGAGCGCCGATCTTCATCTCGGCCACACCCTCCTGCTGCGGAAATTGCGCCAATTCCAGGACCTCGGGCACGAGGCCATCCTCATCATCGGCGATTTCACCGGCATGATCGGCGACCCCAGCGGCCGTTCCGTCACCCGCCCGCAACTCACTCACGAACAAGTCCTGGCCAATGCCGAAAGCTATCGCACCCAGGCTTTCAAGGTGCTCGACGAATCTCGAACCCGAATTGTTTTCAACGGCGATTGGTTCCAGAAAATGTCGTTCGCCGAGGTGATCCGCCTCAACAGCCGCGTCACCCTGCAGCAGATGCTGCAGCGGGAGGATTTCAAGGAGCGGATCGAGCAACAGCAGCCGATCCGAGCGCACGAAATCCAGTATCCGATCATGCAGGGATGGGACTCGGTCCAGGTGCAGGCCGACATCGAGCTCGGCGGGACCGACCAGCTTTTCAATATTCTGGTCGGGCGCGATCTGCAGAAAGAAGAGAGCCAGCCGCAGCAGGTCGTCCTCCTCATGCCGATCCTCGAAGGGCTCGACGGGGTGCAGAAGATGAGCAAGAGCCTCGGCAACTACGTCGGAGTGACCGACGCGCCTAACGACATGTTCGGCAAACTCATGAGCATCTCCGACGAACTCATGGGGCGCTACTATCCCCTCCTCCTGGCGCGCGCGCTCCCCGCGGAGCTTCACCCGATGGCGGCGAAAAAGGATCTCGCCCGCGAAATCGTCGACACCTACCACGGCACCGGCGCCGGGCCGAAGGCGATGGAGGAATGGGAGCGGCGCTTCAGCGAAAAACGCCTCGACCAGACCGAGCTGCCGGAATTCTCTCCGCCGCCGAATGAACGCAACCTGGTCTCGCTCGTGGTCGCCGCCTATGGCAGCGCTTTTGGCCTAACGAAATCGCGCGGCGAAGTGCGCCGCCTCGTTGAGCAGGGCAGCGTTCAGCTCCGCGGCGATAAATTGCAGGATCCCCAGGCCGAAACCGCGCTCCAGCCCGGCGACGTCCTCCGGCTCGATAAGACGCGCGCCGTCCGGGTGAAATAAAAGAGCGCGGCCAGTTGCCCGGCCGCGCTCCTTCCAATGGAGAAACTTGTGCTTAAGCCGAGACCGGTTCCAACATTCCGAAGGCCGGTGCGCGTTCCATGACCGGAGCGGCGATGCCGTCGAAGTGCGAGCGCAGGCTGCGCAGCTCGGTGGTGAGGATCGCTTCGACAAACCCGAAACGCCGGTCGAGCCAGGCGTAGAGTTTGTTCTTGATCTCGTAGTGCACGGCAAACGTGACTTCGGTGCAGTCCGGCCGCACTTCTTCGAAGTCGATCAGACCCATCAGGTCGACGTTGCCGCCCCAGGATTCGAACGCGAGCTGCTCGGGCGAGCTGCTCTCGATTCTCGCGACCACCGTGTTCGCCTCAAAGCCCAGAGGACCCTTGAAGCTGAAGTCGAGCGTTTTCGACGATGTGACCGTGGCCTTCGTCACCATGGTGAGATGACGGCGGTACGATTGAATGCTGGCGAGGCGGCTTTTGCACTCATCCAGCGACTGGCTCATGTGAAAGGTTTTTTGTAGGAGCATAGGTTTAATGAGGTTGTGCCATTCCTTTAGCAATGGATGTGCCGATGCTGCTTTACCTAGGCAGAGCCGGATCAGAGGACCCTTTTCGTGTTCATTACCGTTACACAACTGTCAACATATGACCGTCAACACCCTCAAAATAACCGCCTGATTTCCGGCATCATTTGGAGCAAAGGCTCAAGATCGGAGCCGAAGCCGGTCACGATCGGCACGGCCAGGCAACTCCGGAGGATTTCCGCGTTAGTCAGCATCGCGACATCCGATTCCTGCGCGAAATCGTTCAAAACCACTCCCGCGCACCTCAAGCCCGCCGCCTCGAGGGCGCGGACGGTGAGGAGGACGTGGTTTAAACACCCGAGCCGGTTCTGTGCGACCACCACCACCGGCAAGGCCAGCTCGGCCGCGAGATGGCTGCTGAAATAGTCGGGGGTGATCGGAACCATCCAGCCCCCGACTCCCTCGACCACGACAAAATCGACCCGCGCTTCCAGGCTGCTAAACCCTTCGCGCAGCGAAGGAAGATCGATCACGCGCTTCTCTGCCCGTGCGGCGGTCAAGGGCGCGGCCGGGGTCCGCAACCAGACCGGGTTCACCTCGCCGATCGTTAGGCCAGGGCTGCCCGCGGCGTGGAGTTGGACGGCATCATCACGGTCGCCGCAGCAGATCGGCTTGTAGCCGGCGCAACGCACCCCCCGCGCGCGCAGCTCTTGCAGCAGCCAGACCGTGAAGCTCGTCTTCCCGACGCCTGTATCAGTGCCGGTAACGAAGATGCTCACGCCGCCGCCCTGTCGCCGGCCAGAGCGCGGAGCATCGACTCGAAGATGCGCACACCGTCGCCGCTGCCGAGGCGCTCCTCACAGGCCCGGTCCGGGTGCGGCATGAGGCCGAAAACGTTCCGCTCCCGGTTACAGATCCCCGCGATATTCTCGACCGAGCCGTTTGGGTTCGCGTCCGGCGTGACTTGGCCCTCCGCGTCGCAATAACGCAGCAAGACCTGCTGCCGTTCGTTCAATTCCCGCAAGGTCGCCTCGTCCGCATAGTAGCAGCCTTCGCCATGCGCCACCGGCAATTGCAAGAGCGTGCCGGCCGGGATTCCGCGCGTGAACGGCGTCTCCGCCACCTCGACCCGCGTCGTCGCCATCTCGCAGACAAAGTGGAGCGAGCGATTGCGGATGAGCGCGCCGGGCAGTAACCCGGCCTCGCACAGAATCTGGAAGCCGTTGCAAATCCCGATCACGAGCTTGCCCGCGCGAGCGTCGTCCACCACCGCGCGCATGATGGGCGAAAAGCGCGCGATCGCGCCGCAGCGCAAATAATCGCCGTAGGAAAACCCGCCCGGCAAGACGATCGCATCCCAGCCGTCGAGCGAAGTCTCCTTGTGCCAGACGAATTCGCTCTCGATCCCCTCGATTGCGCGCAGGGCGGCGAGGCAATCCTGGTCGCAATTGGAGCCGGGAAACTGAACAACCGCGAATTTCATTTGGTCTCGTTAGGCATTTCCAGCCGGTAATCCTCGATCACCGGATTGGAAAGCAGATCGCGGCAAAGTTCGCGCAGCTTCGGTTCCTGTCCGGCGGCGTCACCCTCCATTTCGATCTCGAGGTAGCGGCCGATGCGCACCTCGCGCGCGGCGGTCAGGCCGAGGTGATGCAGCGCCTCGCGCACCGCGGCCCCCTGCGGATCGAGCACGGTTTCCTTCGGGGTCACGATCACTTTCACTTTCACTGCATGATCCTCGTTTTCACCGCACACGTTACTGCAGATTGTACACCTCCACCAGACCTACTCCGTTCGTGTTCTCCTTTCCCCGCACAATGGCGGTGTAGCTCCCGGGCTCCAGCGTCCAAACCACCGCCGATTCGCGCTCGTCCGTCGGCGGAATTCCTGTTTGCTCAATCAGATACTGCTGAACGAATCTCCAGTCGTCATTCGCGATGATGAAAGTGCCGTTGGCGTCATACAGCTCCAACGTCGGATCCTGAAGTGCGTTGGTTACGCCTGCGTTTTCCAGCGAAGGACCTAAGGCGCGAATCAAAAAACTGGAGGGACCGTTCCCACCTCCACCGGAGATAAAACCACCGATCATTACGCCGTCGTTAGTTTGCACCAGGCCGCGCGTGCTGATGTTTGCCAGCTGAGACGGCGTCGCCCCATCGAGAGCGTACGCCTCGACCAAGCCGATGCCCGTACCGCCGTCCTTGCCGCGCATTACTACGGTGTAGGCACCCGGCTCGAGATCGGCTACGATTGCCGATTCCAAGTCATCCTGCGGCGGAATGGTGGTGGCGCTGATCTCCTGCTCCTGCATTTCCCGCCAGTTGTCGTTTGTCACAACTGTTCCGTCCGGTTCGTGCAATTCTAGAACCGGGTCCACCAAAACCCCGTTCAGGCCCGCTCCAGCCAAGGAAGGTCCAATCGCACGAACGAGAACTCTTTTTAGGTCGCTCTCCCCACCGGTGAGAATAAACCCGGCAATCAAAACATTGTCTCCCGTTTCGACCTCGAGGCGGGCGGAAACATTGAGTAAGTGACTGGCCATATTCACCAGTTCGACCGGCGCAGAAAATTCGGAAGTGCCGTGATTTCCATCGATTACAGTCGCGGTCACCAGGGTTTGCCCCGGTGGGGCCAGCATGTCCAGTTCAGCGGTGAAGGTCACCATGCCGCTGTCATCGGTCGTGACATCATGCAATCCCAGGTATGTCTGGCCTTCGCCGTACCCGGTCGGATCGGCAGCCGCGCTGACGTAGAAATTCAGCCCGAAGGAGCTGTTGGACGTACTGTTCAAGGTGCCCTGGACCCTGGTCTTGCCTCCGCTCCGGCTCGCGCTCGTGAGGACCGGGAAGTTCTGCAAATCGTTCGGGCCGCTGTCTTCATCTCCGTCATCATTAGGCAAGACGCCGGGCTCGCCGAGATCAATTCCGAGGCCGCCGTTGGAAAAAATCGAATTGCCGGAAATGAGGTGGCCAGTCCCGCCGCTGACAAGAATTCCCCTCGCGCCATTAAAGGCGATCACATTCGGAGGCGCGCCGACGATGAAAACGTACGACACCGGATCTGATCCGCTCAGCTCGAGGCCATCGTTCGTGTTCCCCAGCGGGTCGACCCCATTCGATTGCGTGCCGATAAAATTACCAATCACGGTGGTCAGGCCGGAGAGGGCGCCGCTGATGAAGATCCCATCATCGCCGTTACCGGAAATGACGTTTCCTGCGGTCGAAGTCGATCCGCCGATCGTGTTCGTGCCTGCATTCTGAACGACGACGCCCGTACCGCTGTTGCCTAGGGCAATCTTGCCAGTCACATCGGTGCCGATGAAGTTACCTTGGACTAGGTTGGCGCCTCCTTCGCCGTCGATCATCACGCCATTACTGCCGTTGCCCGAGATGACATTGCGCGCGGCTGCGGTCGTTCCGCCCACGAAATTTTCCGCCGATTCTAAAATTTCGACGCCGTTTTTGCCATTACCTAACGATGCCGTGCCGGTCGCATCGGTCCCGATCAGGTTTCCTTCCAGGTGATTATCCGTGCTCTCCAACCGAATCCCGTTACCCGCGAAACGATTGACCACCAATCCGCGAACCGTGCTCCCGCCTGCCGTAATCGTTAGGCCGTCGACGTTGGCGCCTCCATTTTCCCCGTCGAGTTCGATCAATAGGGTACCGTCGAAGGCGTCGGTTGCCGAATTCTCAATCGCACCGGGCTGCGTATAACCGTCGATCAGCACTGGATCCGTAATCGTGGGAAATGGGGAGTCTGGGGAGATGGTGCGGAACCCTGTGCCTGGGATGTTAAACGCAATCGTGTCGCGAACTCCGACGGTAGCGTTAGAAGTGAGGATGGCTTGGCGCAGTGAACCGCTGCCACTGTCGGCGGTGTTAGTCACCGTGAGAGTCTCTCCGAGCAGCGTGCCAACCGCGCCGACCATGATGAGAACAGAAACGAACAACTCAGCAAATCTGGGTTTCATGCTAAGCACCATCTCAGAATCCCAGATCGGACACGATCATTTTTTTTCATGTAGGGTAGTAGGGGTCGATGCTTGAATTTTGAGGAAAAGCTCGACGGCCCGGGCGGCAGCTGCTTTTCTCGGTCTGCGGGAAAGAATAGGGGTCGGTCTGTGCAGGTTGACATAATCTGAGGCGGCTTGGTAGGCTGGCTGGGAGATGGCGCGCAAAGCACGGGTGGAATTTGCCGGGGCGGTCTATCACGTCCTCGATCGCGGGGATCGGCGGGAAGCAATCTTCGCCGACGAGGTGGATCGGCAGACTTTCCTGCGCACGCTGGGCGAGGTCTGCCAGCGGACGGGCTGGCAGGTGCACGCTTACGTGCTCATGAGCAATCATTATCACATTCTGCTCGAGACGCCGGAGGCGAATCTGGTGCGGGGAATGAAATGGTTTCAGAGCACTTACACGCAACGCTTCAACCGGCGTCATCGGTTGGGCGGGCATCTCTTTCAGGGGCGCTACAAGGCGATCGTGGTCGACCCGGAGGAGCCCAATTATTTGGTGACGCTGAGTGATTACATTCACCTCAATCCGGTGCGCGCGGGGCTGGTGGAAAAGGGCGGCAAGCTCTTTGCCTACCGCTGGAGCAGTTATTCAGCGTATGTAAGGGGAGCGGAGACGGCGTGTCCCTTTTGGTTGAAGCGGGGGACCGTCTTGGGCGAGCTGGGTCTGCGAGATACCGCCGCGGACCGGCGCCGTTATGCCGAGAGAATGAAAGCGCGGGCCGCGGAAGGGGAGTCAGAAGAGGCGAAAGAGCGCGGCTGGTGCCTTGGAGGGAAAACGTTTCGGCGCAGGATGCTGGCGCTCCTGGATGCGACCAGCGACAAACTGCTGGCGCGGAAGGAGGCGGACGGCGTGTTGCGAAGGAGCCACGACGAATACCGCGCCGAAGAGCTCTTACACCAGGGCTTGGCCCGGCTCGGGTTGGCCGCTGAGGAGCTGGCCCACCTAAGGAAGAATGATGTGCGCAAGATCGCGATCGGCCGGATTATTCGGCGCGAGACAGCAGTGGACAATCGTTGGATTGCCGGGCGGCTGGAGCTTGGACACGTCAGCCGACTCAGCCGTTATTGCGGAGCGGGCGAGAGCACGCGCGAGGTTGCGGCCTTGATGGAGCGAATCGTTTCCGTTTCTAAATGAACATGGCAACATGCACAGACCGACCCCTGTCCCCTGTTCCCTAACCAATCGATGAAGCTGACGGCGGGAAGCCTTGCGATTAACTTTTGAGATGGCTACAACACGTTCACTGCGGGCTACGCGCTCTCCCTCCCGCCGAAGCTTATCTCCGTCTCGTTAGGTCTTATGAATCGATCCACCATCATCGGAGCAATTATCATTAGCGCAGCCATTCTTGTGAACGGATTCCTTGAGAGACGCGCACATGTGCTGTTCTCCGCCTCAGCCGTGGCGACGCCGGCAGTGGCGTCGCCTGATTCGGCGATCGCCGTGCTGCCCTTCGAGAATCTGAGCGAGGAGAAAGCCAACGCTTATTTCGCCGATGGCATCCGACGCGAGATTATCGCTCGACTGACGGCGCGGCACGTCAAGGCCGCAAGCGTCCAAGAGGCTCCACCCGCCGGGGAGCTTTTGCTGGGCAGCGTTGAGAAGGTTGGCAATCGCGTGCGCGTCCATCTCCAGCTTGTCGATGCCAGCTCCAGAATCCCGCACTGGGCCGTAACATACGATCGAGAGCTCACTGACGTTTTCGCATTGCAGAACGAGATCGCGGAGAGTGTCGCCAAGTCCGTTGCGGCCAAAAAAACCTAACCATGCGAGAGATCGTGTGATAAGTGGGCGTGGATAGGCCAGGTTCGGTTTGCGGTCGGAAGAGTTTGGCGGCGACGCCTTAAATGGCGTCAAAATCTACTTTAGGTCACCTCAAAGCTGCAGAAGAAGCTTGACCTAATTCTCCGGGCGCCTGTCAAGCTGGCTCAGGAGCAACGAAAACCTTTATCCGGTCTTTAACTGACGGCCTGGATCAGGTTCTGCACGCCAGGTTGCAGCCGCGCTTCAGGTTATAGGCCAGGACGGTGAGGTTGATCTCGGTCGTGACTTTCTCTTTCCCGCGACAGAGGAAGTAGTCATAGCCAATGATGTAGTCAAGGATAGGGGTCAGCGCTCGGGTCAGCGCTTGAATCGTGCAGATTCTTCGTCGGCTGTCTTACGAAGCAACCTGCGCGGACCGACCCTGTTTTTCCTTTCGGTCTCCATGAGAGTAGTTTGAAGCGTGCAGGTTCTCTTTGTGCATGGCATGGGTCGTTCGCCGGCCTCGGGGTGGTGGCTGCTGCGTCAGTTGAGACGCGCCGGGCTGCGCACGTCTTCCTTTGGTTATAGCGTCAGCCGCGAGAGTTTCGCGAAGGTGGTAAACCGTCTGGTCGCCCGATTGCACTCGCTCCTGGAGGGAGAGGAGCTCGTGCTCATCGGGCACTCGCTCGGTGGGATTCTGCTGCGGGAGGCGCTCTGCTCGCTGGGGGAGACCGGG